>CAZFPI010000005.1:0-168 GCA_964521075.1 uncultured Sterolibacterium sp. | reverse complement strand
CGGCGAGTAGACATCGCCGCCCGCGCACGGCCCCATGATGACGGAAATCTGCGGGATGACGCACGAGGACAGCACGTTGCGCAGGAACACCTCGGCATAGCCGCCGAGCGAGGCCACGCCCTCCTGGATGCGGGCGCCGCCCGAGTCGTTCAGGCCGATCACCGGCGC
>CAZFPI010000004.1:0-58232 GCA_964521075.1 uncultured Sterolibacterium sp. | reverse complement strand
GCGCGAGACCGGTTTGATGCCGATGCCGGAGGTGTTCGGGAAGCGGATTTTCTTGACGCCCATTTCTTCCGTCAGGAACTTGACGATTTTCTTTGCGTTATCCGTTTCGGCCTGCCATTCGACACCGCAGTAGATGTCTTCGGTATTTTCACGGAAGATCACCATGTCGGTTTTGGACGGGTCCTTGAGCGGTGAAGGCACGCCCTGGAAGTAGCGCACCGGGCGCAGGCAGACGTAGAGATCGAGCTCCTGACGCAGGGCGACGTTGAGCGAGCGGATGCCGCCGCCGACGGGGGTGGTCAGCGGGCCTTTGATGGAGATGACGTATTCCTTGAGTGCCGCCAGCGTTTCTTCGGGCAGCCAGACATCCGGGCCATACACACGGGTGGATTTTTCGCCGCAGTAGATTTCCATCCAGTGAATCTGACGCTTGCCACCATAGGCCTTGGCGACCGCAGAATCGACCACCTTTTTCATCACGGGCGTAATGTCGATGCCGATGCCGTCGCCTTCGATGAACGGGATGATGGGATTATCCGGAATCGGTTGTCCGGCTACAATTTTCTTGCCTCCCTGGGGGACCTTGATCAGCGAAGTGCTCATGCCTGCTCCATCTTTTGAGTGGTTTGTGAAAAGCGTCGATTACCGTGCGATCTGCAGCAGCAAACCCGCGAATTATGCGCCAAAACCCTGTTGCTTGCCATGGATTGGCCAGGGTCAGCGTGATCCGGGCTTGCCCTTGGCCCTGGCCCCGGCATGAGAGGAGCCAGTCTTTCCCGGTCTGGCCAAAGGCTTTCCTTTGAAAGGCTTGTTCTCCCGGGTGGGCTGGCTGCGGGAGCAAGTGCCTGCCGTTCCGGCGGGTTGGTACGCCGGAACGAGATGTTTCGCGCTGCTGCCGATCAGGTCGGCCCGCCCCATCTGCCGCAAGGCTTCACGCAGGAGCGGCCAGTTGGCCGGATCGTGGTAGCGCATGAAGGCTTTGTGGATGCGCCGCTGGCGGCTGTTGCGAACCGTGTTGACCGCTTCACTCTCCCGGCCCACCTTACGCAGGGGATTTTTTCCGCTGTGGTACATCGCTGTCGCCAATGCCAGGGGCGTGGGCAGAAAATTCTGCACCTGGTCGAGACGGAACCTGTTGCGTTTCAACCAGAGCGCGAGGTTCAGCATGTCCTCATCCGTCGAGCCCGGATGCGCGCCGATGAAGTAGGGGATGAGGTATTGCTCCTTGCCCGCCTCGCGCGAAAATTTGTCGAAGAGTTTTTTGAACTCATCGTAGTTGGCGATCGAGGGTTTCATCATCTTCGACAGCGTTTCCGGCTCGGTATGCTCGGGCGCGATCTTCAGATAGCCGCCGACGTGATGCGTCACGAGCTCCTTGATGTAGGCCGGGTCACGGATGGCCAGGTCGTAGCGCAGGCCGGAGCCGATGTTGATGCGCTTGATGCCCGGCACGGCACGGGCCTTGCGGTAGAGCTGGATCAAGGGGCCGTGATCCGTCCCCATGTTCTCGCAAATATCTGGAAACACGCAGGAAAGACGGCGGCAGGCGGCTTCGATGGCTTTGCTCTTGCAGGCCAGACGGTACATATTCGCCGTCGGCCCGCCAAGATCGGAGATGGTTCCGGTAAAGCCTGGCGTCTTGTCACGCACCCGCTCGATCTCATGCAGGATGGATTCTTCGGAACGGCTCTGGATGATGCGGCCTTCATGTTCATGAATCGAACAGAAAGTGCAGCCGCCAAAGCAGCCGCGCATGATGTTGATCGAAAAACGGATCATCTCCCAGGCCGGAATCTTCGCGTCACCGTAGGAGGGATGCGGCGCGCGGGCATAGGGCAGACCATAGACATGATCCATCTCCGGCGTGGAAAGCGGGATCGGCGGCGGATTCAGCCAGACATCACGCTTGCCCGGGCCTTCGCCATGCGCCGGCACCAGCGCGCGCGCATTGCCGGGGTTGGATTCAAGATGAAAAGTGCGCGAAGCATGGGCATAAAGCACCGGGTCTTCCGCCACCTGCTCGAAGGAAGGCAGACGGATGACGGTGTGCGCCCGCGCCACCTTGCGCGCCGCCAGCCGGTCGGCCGTCTGCGGGCGATGATGGACCTGGATGGGCTGCGCGGCAGATTCCGTCCCGCCCGAATTTTCGGCACTCGCACAGCTTGCCGGGTCGCCCGGCGTTGTCATCGCATAAGGGTCGGCATGAACCGGCAAGGCGGAAGGCGAAGGCGTATCCACCGTCGTGGAATCCATCTCCTGCCAGCCTTCCGGCCGCCAGCCCGGAGAAACCATGAAAGCCGTCCCACGCAGATCACGGATTTCTGCGATGGGCACGCCCTTCGCCAAACGATGCGCGAGCTCCACCACAGCCCGCTCGGCATTGCCGTAGAGCAGCAGATCGGCCTTGGAATCGAGCAGGATGGAACGGCGCACCTTGTCCGACCAGTAATCGTAATGCGCGATGCGGCGCAGGCTGGCCTCGATGCTGCCGATGATGACGGGGCGATCAGGGTAAGCCTCGCGGCAGCGTTGCGAATACACCACCACGGCACGATCCGGCCGCCGGTTCGGCTCGGCATTGGCCGTGTAGGCGTCATCCGTGCGAATCTTGCGGTCCGAGGTATAGCGATTGACCATCGAATCCATGTTCCCGGCAGTCACGCCGAAGAACAGATTGGGCTTGCCCAGCGTCTTGAAGGCGGCCGCCGAACGCCAGTCCGGCTGGCTGATGATCCCGACCCGGAAACCTTGCGCCTCCAGCACACGCCCCACCAAGGCCATACCAAAGCTGGGATGGTCGATATAGGCATCGCCCGTGACCAGAATGATGTCGCAGGAATCCCAGCCGAGCTGATCCATCTCGGCCCGCGACATGGGCAAAAAAGGAGCAACCCCAAAACGCTGCGCCCAGAACTTCCGGTAAGCAGTGATCGCCCGGGGCGGCGTCTCTGGCCCGGCAGCAGATGCAGTCAATGTATTCATGCGCGCATTTTACTGCTTGAACCCCGGTCATCCGCCAAATTGCCGCTAACTGGCCGATGCTATACTCGCCGCTCAATTCCGACGTCAATTTTTCATGCGCCCATGCGTGCGTTACCCCGCTTTTCCGCACCCCGTGCCGCCGCGTTGATGCCCTGGATCGGGCATCTGGCAACCCTGCTGATGCTGGCCCTGCTGGCATGGCTGTGCGCCAGCATTTACTGGGCGATGACCACCCCTGCGACACTTCGTCCCGCAGGCAACATCGAAACGGATCTGCAGCGCGTCACGCAATCTGTCATTTCCCGCCACCTCTTCGGCATCGCGCCTGCCGTTCCAAAACCTGTGGCAACGACCGCTCCGTCCGACATCAAGCTGCAAGGCGTCATCGCAGCGCAAAAAGAAGGTCAAACTGCCTACGCCCTGCTGTCCATCGAAGGCAAACCGCCCGTCGTCGTCTCCGAAGGCGACGAATTCGCCCCCGGAACCACACTGAAAAAAGTGCTGCCACGAGAAGTCAGCATCCTGCGGGGCGGGCAAAACCTGACCTTGTCGCTGCCCGATGCAGCCAAACGTTGATGGAATACTGATGAAGACGCCCCCATCCCCCCCTGTATCGATGTTGTCGATGTTACCGGCGACGGCGATATCGACGCCATCGACGCTATCGACACTATCGACGACCATGCGCCGTAAAAACAAACTACTGCCGGCCCTGCTGCTCTCGCTGGGATTCAGCCTTCTGCATCCCGCCGCCATGAGCACCGCCTTTGCCGCCGAGGAAGAAAAGGTCACGCTGAACTTCGTCAACGCCGACATCGAAACCGTGACCAAGGCCGTCTCGCAGATCACCGGCAAAAACTTCCTGATTGACCCGCGCGTCAAGGGCACGGTCAATGTCATTTCCAGCCGGCCCGTACCGCAATCACTGGCGTATCAATTCCTCCTGTCGGCACTCCGCATGCAAGGCTTTGCCGCCGTCGAAAACAAAGGCGTGGTACGCATCATGCCCGAAGCCGACGCCAAGACCCACGGCGGCCCGACACAAAACCGCGCGGACAAAGCCAGCGGCGACCAGCTTGTCACCCGCGTGTTTCACCTGAATTTCCAGACGGCGGCCAGCATGGTTCCCGTCATTCGCCCGCTCATCGCGCCCAATAACCCGATCAATGCCAACCCGGGCAATAACAGCATCGTCATCAGCGACTACGCCGACAACATCGACCGGCTAGAAAAAATCATTGCCGCACTCGACACCCCCTTTGGCGACGAGCCGCAGATCATCCCGATCCAGCACGCCTCGGCCATCGACATCGCTGCGACGCTGAACAAGGTTTTTGGCAACGAGGCCATCGCAGGTACAGGAGCGGCAGGCGGGGCGGGGGGGGCCAACGATGCCGTCCAGCGCGTCACCATCCTGCCCGACACTCGCAGCAATGCGCTCATCGTCCGCTCGGAAAACTCCGCCAAACTCGCGCAGCTACGCGCCCTGGTCGCCTCTCTCGACCAGCCCACCGCCACCGCCGGAAACATCCACGTCGTCTACCTGAAGAATGCCGAAGCCACCAGAGTCGCGGAAACGCTGCGCGCCATCGTCACCGGCGACACCAATGCCCTGCCCTCCGCCCTGACGCCACTTTCCTCCTCCGCCAATACCGGCACGACAAGCAACGCCACAGGCAACACCGGCCTGACCGGAAACACGACCGCCCAGAACACCAGCACATCGGCGAATCGCAGCAACACGCTGAGCAGCGGCGGAAATGCAGGCTACATCCAGGCGGATGCCACCAACAACGCGCTCATCATCACAGCGGCCGAGCCGGTCTACAACAACCTTCGCCGCGTCATCGACATGCTCGACAAACGCCGGGCGCAAGTACTGGTCGAGGCCCTGATCGTCGAACTCACCTCGGATCGTGCCAGCGAGCTGGGGGTTCAGTGGCTGGCGGGAGCGGTTTCCTCCAGCGGAAACACGGCAACCCTCGGCAACACCGGCTTTGGCACGGGAGGAAGAAACATCACCGGCATGATCGAAGGTCTGGCAAAAGCCAAGACCACCGGCTCGCTGGGCCTGGCCCCCGGCCTCAATCTCGGCGTGTTCTCCAATCCGGCCGGGCTGGGCCTGCTGGTTCGCGCCCTGGAAAATGACGCCAATGCCAACATCCTTTCCACACCCAACCTGCTGACACTGGACAACGAAGAAGCCAAGATCGTCATCGGCAGCAATGTACCCTTCATCTCCGGCCAATACGCGGCAACGGGCAACAGCGTGACCGCCACGCCCTTCCAGACTTACGACCGCAAGGATGTCGGACTGTCGCTGAAGATCAAACCACAAATCTCGGAAGGCGGACTCGTTCGCCTCCAGATTTACCAGGAAGCCTCCAGCGTTCAGGAAAACACCCTCTCCAATGCGGCAGGGCCCAGCACCAACAAGCGTTCCATCGAAACGGCCGTAGTCGTCGACGACGGGGCAACCATCGTCATCGGTGGCCTGATCCAGGACAACTTCGGCGCGGGGGAAGACAAGGTTCCACTCCTGGGTGACCTCCCCCTCATCGGATCCCTGTTCCGCTACGAAACACGCAAGCGTACCAAGACCAACCTGATGGTCTTCCTGCGCCCCAAAATCATTCGCGACATGGAAGGCTACCAAAAGCTGACCAGCGACCGCTACGACTACGTCATTGGCGAACAGAAAAAAGCCGCAGAAAACATCCGCATGATGCCCGGAGAAGCCGACGCGCCGCGCCTGCCAAAACCCGGAGCTGCCGCCCCTGCCACGGCCACGCCTACCGCTACCGCCCCCGCGACTGACGCGCCCTCCTCACCAGCCCGGCCATGACGACTGACGCAGCACCCTCCCTGCCCTTTCGCCCGCCCTACGCCTTTGCCAGGGCGCATGGCCTGGTGCTGGCGACGGAAGACACCGCCGCCCACCCGGACTCCGGCGATGGCTCCGCCTCCGCATCCGCATCCATTTCAATCCCGGTTTTCGTCCGCATGGAGAACCAGGACAAAGACGACACCGCACCGACTCTCGCGGGACTCAACGAACTTCGCCGCGCCCTGGGGCGGCCGCTCCACCTTATCCCCTGCGATGCAGCCCGCTTCGAGCAATGTCTGGCAGAAGCCTACAGCCGCGCCGACCAGACCGCTGCCGAAGTCGCCGACGACATCGGCCAGGAAATGGACCTGAGCCGCCTGGTTCAGGAACTCCCCCCCATCGAAGACCTGCTGGAAAGCGAGGATGATGCGCCCATCATCCGCATGATCAACGCGCTATTCACCCAGGCCGTGCGTGAACAGGCTTCGGACATTCACGTCGAAGCCTTCGAGCAGCACTCCACCGTGCGTTTCCGGATCGACGGCGTCCTGCATGACGTGATCCGTCCGCACCGCGCACTCCATGCCGCCATGGCTTCCCGCATCAAGATCATGGCCCAGCTCGACATCGCCGAAAAACGCCTGCCGCAGGATGGCCGCATCACCATCCGCATCGCTGGCCGGCCCACCGACGTACGCGTCTCGACCATTCCCACGAGCCATGGCGAACGCATCGTCATGCGCCTGCTCGACAAAGACCCGGCCCGCCTCGATCTCGACGTCCTCGGCATGGCCGCCGACACCCTGACCCAGACCGACCGGCTGATCCACCACCCCCACGGCATTTTCCTTGTCACCGGCCCCACCGGCTCCGGAAAAACCACCACGCTCTATGCCGCGCTGGCGCGTCTCGACTCGACGAAACTGAACATCATGACCGTCGAAGACCCCGTCGAATACGACCTGCCCAACATCGGCCAGACGCAGGTCAATCCCAGAATCGGCCTCGACTTCGCCCGCGCGCTGCGTTCCATCCTCCGGCAAGACCCGGACGTCATCATGATCGGCGAAATCCGCGACCTCGAAACCGCGCAGATCGCCGTGCAGGCCAGCCTCACCGGCCATCTCGTACTGGCCACGCTGCACACCAACGACACGACCAGTGCCGTCACCCGCCTCGTCGACATGGGCATCGAACCCTTCCTGCTGGCCTCCAGCCTGACAGGCGTACTCGCGCAACGCCTGGTGCGCCGCCTGTGCCCCTCCTGCCGGGAAGCCCACGCACCCGATGACGGCGAACTCGCCCTCTTCCCCCTCAATGCACCACGTCCGGAAAAAATCTACCGCGCTGCAGGCTGCCCGGCCTGCAACCACACGGGCTATCAGGGACGCATGGGCATTCACGAACTCCTCGAAGTCGACGACACCCTGCGGCGCATGATGCACGATCGCGCCAGCGACCAGAACCTGCGCGAACACGCGCTTGGTATCGGCATGCGCCCCCTGCGTGACGACGGCCTGCGCTGGGTACGCGAAGGCCAGACCACGCTTGAAGAACTCTTGCGCGCCACGCGCGACTAGACCCACCGGAAACCTCACGCAGCATGGCCGCCTTCAACTACCAGGCACTCGACGCCCAGGGACGACAAGTCAACGGTGTGCTTGAAGCCGAAACCAGCCGCCTGGCGCGCAGCCAGCTGCGTGAACAAAAACTTTTCCCCCTCGAAGTCACCCCGGTCTCCCGCCATCCGGGCAACACCGCCCCCGGCCCGAGAACCGCCCGCCACGGCATGCCCGCCCCGGTGCTCAGCCTCATCACCCGCCAATGGGCAATGCTCCTGGACGCCGGGCTCACCATCGAACAATCGCTCACCGCCCTGATCGAACAAAGCGACCACGCCGGCGCGCGCGCCATTCTTGCCAGTGTGCGTGCCGAAGTACTGGCCGGTCACACCCTCCATGCCGCACTGAGCCAGCACCCGGACACCTACCCGCCGATCTACCGCGCCGTCGTCAATGCAGGCGAAAAATCCGGCGAGCTGGCCACCCTGCTCCTGCGTCTGGCCGATTACCTCGAAGCCTGGCAAGCCACCCGCCAGAAAGTGCTCCAGGCACTGCTTTACCCGATACTCGTCAGCACCGTCGCCATTCTCGTCATCATCGGCCTCGTCACCTACGTCGTCCCGCAGATCGTCGATGTCTTCCGGCAAAGCAAACAGGCCCTGCCGCTGCTCACACGCGGGCTCATTTTCATCAGCGACTTCCTTCGCAGCCACGGCCTCTGGCTGCTCGTCCTGGCAATGACCGCCCCGCCGGGATTTCGCTACGCCCTCCGCAAGAACGAAGCACTACAACTACGCTGGCATCAGCGGCTGCTCAAACTCCCCCTGCTGGGGCGGCATCTTCGCACGCTGGACAGCGCGCGGCTGGCCAGCACCCTTGCCATCATGGTCAATAGCGGCGTCCCGCTTCTGACGGCTCTCGAAACGGCCAAAGCCGTCCTCGGCAACCGCATGCTGTGCCAGACGCTGGAACAAGCCATCCGCCTGGTGCGCGAAGGCAGCCCCCTGCATCGCGCCCTGGCCACCGGCCAGCTTTTCCCGCCGATCCTGGTTCACATGATCGCCAGCGGCGAAGCCAGCGGCACACTGGGCCGCATGCTGGAACGCGCCGCCACCCAGCAGCAGGCCGAACTCGACCGCCGGACAGCCATCGCGCTTGGCCTGTTTGAGCCCCTGCTGATCCTCGTCATGGGCGGCGTGGTCATGCTCATCGTCCTTGCCGTGCTCCTGCCCATCATCGAAATCAACATGCTTTTGCACTAACCCCGGAAATCCACATGACCAAACACACCAGACGCCCCGCCCAATCCGGCTTCACCCTGATCGAAATCATGGTGGTCGTCGTCATCCTCGGCATCCTCGCCGCCCTGATCGTCCCGAAAATCATGAGCCGCCCGGACGAAGCGCGTATCGTCGCCGCGCGACAGGACATCGGCTCACTGATCAGCGCACTCAAGCTCTACCGGCTCGACAACAAGCGTTACCCCACCAGCGAACAGGGCCTGCAAGCCCTCGTCAGCAAACCGGCCAGCGGCCCGGCGGCAGACGGCTGGAAGGCCGGAGGCTACGTCGAAAAATTGCCACAGGACCCCTGGGGCCACCCTTACCTCTATCTGAACCCCGGCCTGCACGGCGAAATCGACGTCTTCAGTTACGGGGCCGACGGCCAGCCAGGGGGCGAAGGGCTGGATGCCGACATTGGCAACTGGCAACTGTAGATCTGACCCGCCCGGGCCACGCTGGCGACTCTCTCTTCCATGCCACACATACGCGATCGCGGCTTCACCCTGATCGAACTGATGGTAGTGGTCATCATCATCGGCATCCTCAGCGTGAGCGTCGCCTTCTCCGTTTCACAAGACAGCCACCGGACGGCCTTGCGCGAGGCGCATCGCCTGGCCACCCTGCTGGAAATCGCCATGGCAGAAACCCAGTCAGGCAAACGCCGCCTGGCCTGGTCTGCCCATCCGGAAGGCTATGAATTTCTCGTGGCCGACGCCACGGGCCATGCCGGAGACATCGGCACATTGCGCTGGGCCCCGCTGATAGACGATGCCACCTTGCACCCGAGAAAACTGGCCGACGATATTCGCATCACCCGGGTAGATGTCGATCGCCAGCCACTCCCCGCAGGCAGCCTCCTCATCCTTCGTCGTGGCGACCCGCCCCTGTTCCACATCGTGCTGGACACCGGAGGGCAAACTTCCTCCCGCATGATCGAGCTTCGCAGCCTGCCAACGGGCCGGGTCGAAGTCATCCGTGACAGCGCATCCGCAACGAGCAAGCCATGAACCACCGCCGCCCCCCTGCCGCCGGTTTCACCCTGCTCGAAGTGCTCGTCGCACTGAGCATTCTGGCCCTCTCCCTCATGGCCGCCCTGCGCGCCGGGGCCATCAGCATGAACAACGTCCAGGAAATCCGCCTTCGCCAGCTGGCCGACTGGGTTGCCGAAGATCGGCTCGCGGAGCATCGCGCCCGGCGCGACTGGCTTCCCGTGGGCGGCAACACGGGAGAAACAGAGCAAGGCGGCGAACGTTTTCTTTGGGAAGAAAAGATCAGCCCCACCGCAAACTCACGCTTTCGCCGCATCGAAATTCGCGTCCGGATGGCAGGCCCGGCCCAGGACACCCTCCTCGCGCAGACCGTCGGCTTTTTGACCTTGCCGCGCCAATAAGCCGCTTATCCCGAAATCATGCGCCCTGCCTCCCCTCCCCGCGCCGACGGCATGACACTGCTGGAACTGCTGGTCGCCATTTCCATTCTGGCCATCATCACCACCCTGGCCTACCGCGGCATCGACACGCTCATCCGCAGCAACGACCGGCTCCTCCAGGAAAGCACACGCTGGCAGGCCATTTCGCTTTTCTTCACCCGATTCGGCAACGACGTGAGCCAGCCATCACCCCGACCGATCCGGACGAGCGGAGCCGCAGCAAGCCAGGGCGGAGCCAGTAACGGTACTGACGTCATTCTCCCGGCCTGGCAAGGGCTGGCCATACCCGCCCTGCCGCCAGACGACACAGGCTATGCAGCGCAACTCGAATTCACCCGAAAGTCAGAAAGCGGGCGCGACGAAATCCGCCTGGGATATCGACTGCGAGGAACCCGGCTGGAACTCCTGGTCTGGCCAGCACCTGATCGCGCGCCAAACACCCGGCCCGAGATTTACACCTTGCTGGAAGGCATCGCCTCGCTGCATTTCCGCTATCTCGATGACAGCCTCATCTGGCAGGAAAGCTGGCCTCCTGTCGGCACGCTGAACGACCGGCGACCCCGTGCCGTCGAAATCGAGATCGAATCAGGCACAGAAAGTGCATCCGGAGCCCGGCCGAAGGATGGCATCCGGCTACGACGAGTCTTCGCCCTGCCCTCATGACACGCCCCCCCCTGCCTCGCCGGCTGCAAGGAGCAGCACTCATCATGGCCCTGCTCATCATGGCTCTGGCCACGACACTGGCCACGACCCTGGTCTGGCACGAAGACGCCTGGCTCCAGCAAGTCGCCACCCGCCGCGAACTGGCCCAGACGCGTCAGCTCGCCATCACCGGAATCGACTGGGCGCGCATGGTGCTGGCCGAAGACGGGCGGGTCAACCGCTACGATTATCTTGGCGAACCCTGGGCCACGAAACTCCCTCCCATGCCGGCCGAAGGCGGGGAAATCGGCGGCCATATCACGGACGAACAATCCCGCTTCAACCTCAACAACCTGGCCAAAAACGGCCAGCCCAGCCCGGAAGACATCCTGGCCTACCAGCATCTGCTGCGAAAACTCGACCTCCCGGCAGACCTGGCCGATGCCCTCGCAGGCTGGATTGGCAACACGGACGCCGCCGCCACGGAAGACGCGGCTTATCAATCACTCGACCCGCCCTACCGCAGTGCCGGACGCCCGCTGACCGACGTGGATAACCTCCTGCATGTACGCGGCTACACACCCCGGATCGTCGATCGCCTGCGGCCTTATGTGACTACCCTTCCCGGGTATAATCCCGTCAATATCAACACGGCCAGCGCGCTGGTCATTTCGGCGGTTCTCAATGACTTTCCCCTTCCGGAAATCCAGCAGATCATCGTCGACCGCGACCGCATTCCTTACATCGACCGCGGAGATATCAAGAAACGTCTGGCCCGCCAGGATCTTGCCGACTCTCCGAATCTCTTGCGAATCGACACAAGCAGCCATCACTTCACCGCCCATGTCGACGTTCGCCTCGGGCATGCCGAAACCACGCTCCTTGCCCTGCTCCAGCGACCTGACAATCAATGGCCCATCATCCTCTGGCAAAAATTCGAATGAACCGGGCTTCCTGACGGCATGAGCACCCTGCTGCGTCTTTATCTTCCCGCTGCCTGGCCAGAACGGCAAACCCAATGCGAATGGGAACTTCTGGGCAAGGGCGGAACCCGTCTGCATATGGGCAACAGCGAGCCGCGCCACTGGCCGGTCTCCGACCGCCTTGAACTCATCCTGAGCGCGGAGCAATGCCTCTACCTGAGCCTGCCGCTGCCAAAATCCGGGCGAGCCCGCACACCGGAAGTCGTAGGCTACGCCCTCGAAGAACATCTGCTGGGCGATGTCGCTGCAGAACATTTCGTCATTGGCGACAGCACCGGGACAGCGGCCCTGGCAGCTCCCACTGCCGTCCGGGTCATCTCCAAAGCCCGCCTGCAGACGCTGATCTCGGCCCTGCGGCCCTTCAACCGCGTGGCCCATCGTCTCATCAGCGAGCTCCAGCTACCTGCCGCCAGCCAGAAAAATGACTGGATCATCTGCCTCAAAGCGCCTCCCGCCTGCAGCTTCGTTCGACAATCACAAGAAACCGGCTTCGTCTTCGACCTGCCTGCCACCGGCACACCGGACACGCCCCTCACCCCGCCCCTGGAACTCCGGCTGGCACTCCACGAAGCAGAAAAATCGGGCAAACGGCCCACAGCACTCCAGCTCCTGCATTCCCCGGGAACGGGCATCACCCCGGAAACAGCGGCAGCCTGGCAGACAGCACTGGGCATCCCCATCCAGCTTTCCGGCGAATATATCTGGCGCAATCACCCCGGCGACGATGCGCGAAACCTCCTGACTGGCGAATTCGCGCCACCACGCAGCACCCGGGAAGGCTGGGGGGCATTCCGCCCGGCCCTGCTGCTGGCCGGGCTGGCTCTGGCGACCTACACTCTTTACAGCTTCGGAGAATGGTTCTGGCTCAACCAGCAAAAAGACTCGCTGCGCCAGCAGATGACCAGCCACTTCCGGACGGCTTTCCCGCAAACCCTGGCCATCGTCGACCCCGTTCTCCAGATGCAGCGGCAATACGACCAGCTACGTCGTGAACGTGGCCAACCGGGCAGCACCGATTTCCTGCCCCTGCTGGCCACCACGACAGAAACCGGCAGCAGCCAGGGGCGGCTACGTCGCCTGAATTATGAAGATGGCCGCCTGGAGGCGGTGTTCATCCTGAAAAACGCCGCCGAAGCAGAACGTTTGCGCGAGACACTCTCACGCCGTGGCCTCACGGCCATCCTGCGCGAAACCAGGCCGGTGGAAAACGGCCAGACCGAGGCCACTTTTGCCGTGCGGAGCGATTAATGAACCTCCTGCCTGCTCCCCTGAAAACCTGGTGGCAAACCCGCGCCCCCCGTGAACGCCAGTTTCTTTCTGGTCTGGCCATATTTCTCCTCTGCGCCCTCCTGATCCAGGGCTTGTGGTCGGCCCACCAGGCGCGCACCCGGCTGCGCCAGCAAGTCCCCCAACTACGCATGCAGCTGGAAACCCTCAAACGCCAGGCGGGCGACATCCGCACACTACAAGCCCAGGCGATCACGCCGCCCCCCGCCACGGCCACTCTGCAGGAAACCGCCGCCACCCTGCTACGCAATACCGGGCTGGAATTCAACCCACAACAATTGCAAGCAGAAGGCCCGCGTCTGCTGCGCCTGCGGGCCGATCTACCGTTCGACCGCTGGATCGAGGCCACCGCCACACTGCAACGCAGTGCCCAACTGCGCCTGCTGCGTGCCCGTGTCGATCTTCTCGAAGGCAGCCCGGGGAATGCGCGCATCGACGCCCAGTTCGCCCTGCCCGATCTGAACTAGGCCGCATCCCATGCGTCCTTGGCCGGGCCTGTCCCTCCTGTTTCTGCTCCTGTTCACCCTCGCCTGCCTGCTGCAATGGCCAGCGGCCTGGCTGGCATCGCGCCTGGAAGACATCAGCCACCAGCACTGGCGTCTGGCAGGAGCCCATGGCACGCTCTGGAACGGTTCGGGCATGTTGATGACAACCTCGGCCACCCAGGGCGAATGGCGCAATGTTCAGGAGATACGCTGGCAACTGCGGGCTAACGCTCTCTGGAGGGGCCAGCTGAATATCGACCTGCAAACGGAGCAAGGTGAGGCCCATGTCCTGTTGAGCCCCCGGGGATGGTCCATTGAAAACTTCGACCTCACCCTGCCTGCGGATGAAATCATCGGCCAGCTCGAAGGTGCTTTCGGGCGTTATGGCTGGAGCGGTCTGCTGCATACCCGGGGCAAACACCTGGCCTGTGACTGGCCCAGGCGCGATTGTCTTGGTGAAGCCATTCTTTTCTGGAAAGATGCCGCCGCCCGTGAAATCCATGGCCCGGTCTGGGGCAGCTACCAGCTACGCCTGGTCGGCGAAGGCCCGGCCCTGCGTATCGATCTTTCCACATTGCAAGGCCGCCTGAAACTCAGCGGCCAGGGTGAGCTGGCAAACTCCGGAAAACTGAATCTCTCCATCGAAGCCGATACCCAGGTACAAAACACCTCCCCCCCGGAAATACGGCAGGACGAATCCCTGGAACGGCTCCTCGCCTCCCTGGGGCGCGCTCGCGGCAACGGGAAATATCTGCTCGAATACCGCGACTACACCCACTGATTGCTAAACTTCTCCCATGCGACTCAATTTCGACTTATTTGCCAAGGGTGCTTTCCAGACGACCGAAGAAGGTGTGCGGCTGTTTTACCCCAACGGGCTGGGCAGCAAAGGCTACCTGATCGACAGCGACGAACAGCACCAACTGCTGTTCAAACAGCAAAAACGCTGGGGGCTGAGCATCATGCTGATCATCACCACACTGGTCGTCACCCATGTGCCCTGGCAGATCGGCCTGCCTGTTTTCATTCTGCTCAACCTGCTCAAGCAATTCTTTGTACGCAAAAACACGCGACGAATGCAAGTCTCGACCATCCCCTTTTCCATCGACCGCTTTTTTGGGCAGGCACTACGTCTGCCGACCATGAAACCGGCCACCCTCAAGGCCTTTCTGGCGATTTGCGCGCTGGCCGGGCTACTGGGCATCGCCCTCACGGTTCGCGACCCCGGCATCTGGCAAGACAGCCTGGGGAGCATCTTTTTTGCCGCACTGCTCTTTTACCTGGGGCTGCGCCAGTGGCGCGACCACCACTAATCCGTCCGGGAGTTCCCATGACCCAAAACACCCTTCTCCACCTTGCCCTGTCGGCACTGCTGCTTTCCTCGCTCCCCGTGCAGGCTTCCGAGCAACCCCCCCCCCATCAGGCTTGTGTCGAACAGGCAAAATCCAGCAGCGAGCTCGACCAATGCGGCGGGCCACTTCTCAAACTGTTCGAAGACCGTATCGAAACCGAGTACAAGCGCGTGGGCGAAAAGTTTTCCGGTAACGCGAAAATGCAGGAATTCCTGAAGAACAGCCGTGCCAACTGGGAGCTGTACCGCAACAATCAATGCGCCCTGGAGGCCTCCGCCGCCACCGGAAATTACGTCGTCAAACCCTTCTCGCTCGAAGCCAATCGCGTCTACTTCAAATGCATGGCGCGAACCTTTGGCGAAATGAAAACCACGCTCGAAAAATTCTGACCAATACACAATACACACTGCATCGTGTTCCAGCCATCCTCCCGCTACCCTGGCATCATCGAGCGCATCGACACAGCCAACGCCGCCGATCCGGTCCAGGAAACCGACCCGGTTTCCTGTCGGCCATTACCCGGCGAACTGCTCTACAGCCAACGCATGAGCGACATGCTGACGCGCTTTGCGCCCGATGCCTCCGAAGCCGTGCATATCGCCGTCCGGGCACAACACATCCGACGCTGGGAAATCCCACGCACTGACTACCCGCAAACCACCTTTGGCTACAAGCAGTGGCGCGCCCGCCTTTCCCGCTTTCATGCCGAAACCGCCAGCGAACTGATGCGTGAGGCGGGCTATGACGAAGAAATGGCCAGCCGCGTCCGGACGATCGTGGGCAAACTGGGGATAAAGGTCAATCCGGAATCGCAATTACTCGAAGACGTCGCAAGCCTGGTCTTCCTCGAACATTACCTGTCCGGCTTCATCGCTCGCCACCCCGATTACACCCGGGAAAAATTCCATGGCATCCTGCAAAAGACCTGGCTGAAAATGTCGCCCGCCGGACGCGCCTTCGCCCTCTCGAAAATCAAGGCCCCCCTTGATCTGGCCTCATTCAACCTGACAACAGAAACCCATCCCCTTTCACACACTCCGGAGTAAAAAATGAGCGAAATCACCACAGCAAGCGGCCTGGTCATCGACGATGTCCGCACAGGCGAAGGCCAGGAAGCCCGCCCGGGACAGATTGTGACTGTCCATTACACGGGCTGGCTGACCGATGGCCGAAAATTCGATTCCAGCAAGGATCGCCACGACCCCTTCCAGTTCCATCTGGGTGGCCAGGAAGTCATCGCCGGTTGGGATGAAGGCGTCGTAGGCATGAAAATTGGCGGCGTTCGCAAGCTGACCATCCCGCCGCACCTGGGTTACGGCCCGCGAGGTGCTGGCGGAGTCATCCCGCCGAATGCCACCCTGGTTTTTGAGGTGGAATTACTGGGCCTGAACTAAGGACGCGCGAATTGATTCGTGATGATTGATTCGCGGTGACTCGTGATGATTGATTCGTCGCCCCGGCGAAGGCCGGGGCCCAGGGCTTTGGTTTTCCGGGTGCTGGCTCAGGGCAAGATCAACGAAAACCTCGCCCCGCCAACCCCCAGCCCGTCGTTTACCATCTCCACCCGGCCACAATGCCCGCCCGGCGTGGCATGGTGGCTGGCAACGAGACGGGCAAACCGCAGGCCCAGCCCACTCCCCGATGCGTTCATCACTGTAACTGCAGCCGGATAAACGCCTTCTTCACCGCCAGGCACGCCATCGCCAGCACCAAACCCCGGGCCATCGTCCTCAACCGTAAAGCGGATTCCTCCAGCCGGGTCACGGCCAAGGCTGAAGCGAACGCGGCTTCTCGCATGGCGTCGCGCATTTCGCAAGGCATCCGCCAACACAAAACGAAGCTGATAGGCATCGAACGCCCATTGCCCGATTTCTGCCGCCCCGGAAAAATCCGTTTCCAGAAAGACGGGGCCATCACCTTCTGCCGCATACCCGGTCATGACTTCATCCAGAAAATCGGTGAGTTCATGATCGTCGATCACCAGTCGCAAGCTGCCTTCACCCGCCCGGTAGAGAACCAGCAGTTCCACCAGCCCGGTATTCAAGCGTTCGACCAGCCGTTCGGCCTGTAGCAAGGCAGGCAACCCCTTCTCACCGGTCTTGCGTTGGTATTCGTGGCCAATCTCGGCCAGCTGGCCTACCAGAACCGCCAGCAGATTTTTGGCATCATGAATGACGTTGGCTACCAGCGGGTCCATTTCACGTCCCCAGGTTCAGCCGGGGGGAATCCGGCAAGGCCACCTTCTCATAAAACGCCACGACCGGCGGCAGCTTGGGATGCTCCGGATTCGCCGCTGCAGCCTGTTCGATGAAGCGTTGCGCCTGTGCGAGTTGCTCGACATCCATTCCGCGCCGCGAGATACGCATCAGGATCGCCTGCGCCGCGTTGATCGCCACCTGAGCATTATTACGCAAGCGCTCTGCCGCCTCGACCAACATGGAAACGGCGTGATCCAGTTCGCCTTCACGCGCCAGCGAAACGGCTTCGTTGTTCAGGCGAACCATGTTCTTGCTGGCAGTTTCGAGGAAAATGCTGCCTTCTTCCTTCAACCCCGCCGTCTCGAAAACGCCCAAGGCACGACGAAGCACCTGCTCGTTTTCCTGGTGATCTTCAGCAACCGCCTGAAGAATCTGCTTCGCCTCGGCATCTTGCCCCATGGCAAAACAGGATTGCGCCACTTCCAGCGCGGTTTCGGCATTGAGCCCGCCTTCGCGCTGCATGTGCAAGGCGCGCGTGTAAGCGGCTTCGGCCGCCTCGGGATTGCCGGCACGAATATGCACCTGACACTCCAGTGCTGCCTGGCGCGCTTTCAAATCCGGCGTATGCGAAAAGTGCATGCCCATGTCCTTGACGGCGGACAAGGCTTCCTGATGCTTTCCCTGCTCGACACAGCTGCGAGACAAGGCAGCGTAATCATCATGACTCTTGAAGAAACCGGTGCGATCCCGGTCGACTGCCGTGCGATAAGCGATCTCAGCCCGCCGGAAATCCTTGTTTTCCAGGGCCAAAGCCCCCAAATTTCGCTGCCGCTGCGTGGAAGGTGAAACCTTGATGGCCTGCTCGATGACGTTTTGCGCTGCTTCCTTGTCGGTTTTCTCCAGTATCCCGGCCAGCACATCATAAGCTGCCAGATAATTTGGATAAACCGCCATGGCTTCTTCGAGAAGTTTGGCCGCTTCCTCATCCCGTTCCGTTTCCTTCAGGGCCAGTCCGCGCCCGACCAAAGCCCAGGGCGTCGAACGTTGCGAAAGAATGGCGTCATAAAGAGCCAGGGCTTCGTCATGCCGCCCGGTCTGCATCAGCAGATCTCCCTTGAGGCGCAGGACATCCGCCGCGAACTCGTGCCCGCCCTTCAGCATTTCATCGCAGGCATCTATTGCCTTCTGGCGATCCCCGCGCGGCGTCATGTGCCGGTAAATAGGCTTCAAAGCCTCCTTCTTTTCAAGAATGCGCCGCAGGCGCATCGCCAGCTTGTCTGCCGTAAACGGCTTGAGCAGGTAATCATCCGGCGAATACTCGGCAGCGGTCGACACCCGCTGGTAGCTGACTTCCCCCGTTACCATCATGAAAGCCGAAGTCAGCGGCAAAAGCTGCTTTCGCCGGATCAGCTCCAGAAACTGCTGGCCATCGGTATCCGGGCCCAGGTTGTAGTCGCAGACGACCAGGTCAAATTTCTGAACCTGGATCTTGGCCAGAGCCTCACGAATGCTGCGTACGGCCACACATCGGCTCAGGCCGCTATCCTGCAGCTGAATACGCAGAGAATTGCGTACTTCCGTGTTGTCATCGACAAGCAAGACGGTTTTGTCTGCCAGTTCCATCACCATCCTGTGTCAACCTCACTGTTCCAGCATCCGGCGGATTACGATATTGAAGGGCTCGATCCACTCGGTGGCAAATTGTTTGTCGCAGGCATTGATTTCCGCGATGGCGCGAAGAATGGAACGCGAAGTGCCTCGATCACTATGCTTTAGCATGACAGCCTCAAAGGCATCGACAATGGCCAGGAGCTTGGCTCCCGGGCAAATCTGATCGTCCTTGAGACGGCGTGGATAGCCCCCACCATCCGGCATTTCGTGATGCTGGGCGACCATTTCGGCAGCACTCGCCCAGCCCGGCATGCGCTCGAGCAAACCTGCAGCCATGGTGGGGTGCACCTGCATCTGAAAACGCTCGTCTTCAGTCAGCCGCCCGGTTTTGAGCCACAAGGATTCGGGCAGAAACATCATCCCGACATCATGAACATAAATTGCCGCCTCGAGCTGCACGGGGTCGATCGGCCGCCCCGCGCAATCGTTCGTATCCAGTGCCAGCTGCAACAAACGCTGGCGACGCCCCTTGAAAAGCGGAGAACGCGCCTCGTATTGTTTGGTCAGCAGCCGGAAGAAAAGCAGATCCGCCGCGACATGCTCGGAACTGCGGGTAATGGCTGAAGGTGGAGCAGATCGCACCACGGCAGGCAGTACTGGCTTGAAGCCGGTCACCGCTTCGATCAGATCGGCAGCCGCACGATCAAAGCTGCGAACATCCACTGTCGCCAGACGGTCAAGCCCGGTGATGAGATCGGCAAGTTTCAGGGCATTGAGCGGACGCTTCCCGCTCAATGCCTCAACGGCCAGTTCCAGACGATCCAGGGCCAGAAGGATCAGTTCGGCATGAAGATCAACGAACAGCAGCTCACCACGCCGCACACGATGAAGGATTTTTCCGAGGGGCTGAACAACGCGCTGCCCAAGTTCCAGCCGACAGCTCCCGGCCCACTCGTCAATATCACGCAAGCCATCGACCAACTCGTTCAATAGTTCAAAATCGTCGGATTTACGCTTGAGCCTTGCGATACCGCGTTCTATCCCGGGGACTTTATCCACCAGATGATTGACGAATTCCGGCAGGGAGGCATCCGCCGATTCGGCGCGAAGGATCAGATCAGTAACATTCATGGCATTGGGATGATGATTGAACCTTGACGGATGATAACGCAGACAGAGGGTTCACGCAGACTTCGTTCAGTGTTTCGGTGAAATTGAAAATCAACTGCTGAAAACTCCCGCAGGTCGATATCGGACATCGCCAATAAAAAACCCGGTGCGCGGCGAAAGTCGCCAGCGCACCGGGCAATCAAGGACAGGAGGCGGATCAGTTGATCGTAATGGGGATCAGCGTAGTTCTGCCAGAAGGTGTCTTGATCGTCAGATCAAATGTTCCCGCCGGGTAGACTTTGGCAGCACCGCCCGGGCAATCCGTGTTTCCGCCATCGACCGTAAAGCTATGGAAAGTCCCGCCAACCGAATTTGAATCCGGCACAGTGGCATTGTTGATCGTGATGGTGGCATTGGCCATTTTGCCCGTCGATGCCGCCACATAGGTCACATCGTTATTGGCCGATCCGATCGTCGAACCCGAGGGCATGGGGTTGTTATTGACGTCCATGACGTTCAGGCCAAACGTCATGCGGCAATTGGCACCCATGGTGAAGGTTGTCGTCGAAACAGAAGCCGTCGAGCCCGAGAAAGTCACGACACCCTCACGGCGGACATAGGCACGGTTCCCTTCACCCGTCATGGAAGCATTGCAGGTATTCGCCTTGCTCGGCGCATCTGCATAACTGCCCGGATAGGAAGACGCAGCAGCCGCGCCATTGGTATGCGCGCCACAAGCCTGGGTTCCGGAAGCGTAGGACCAGCTTTGTTCGCCGGAGTCCCAGACGCCATCTTCGTTGCTGTCCAGGAAAGGGTCACCCAGATCGTAGTAGGTTTCGCCAGGATTCCAGGTATTGTCGGCGTTGGTATCCACAAAGCTCTTTTCGCCCAAAGCATAGGCCATGACGGTTACCCGGCCATTGTTCGGTCTTGCATTAGCACTTTTCAGTGTCACGCTGCAGCTACCCGCCAGGGTCGCGCAGGTTGCCCGGCCATCCGTCCCCCCCTGAATCTGCCCGCCTTCTGTCACGAAATTGATCGCGGTGTTGTCCGGCACGGGGTTACCCAGCCTGTCCGAAGCGATGATATTCAGTTGCGTCGTCGTACCGTCGATATTCCAGCCCTCGATGTTATGAGTCGAAATACTCAACGAAAAGAAGTCCTGGGTCGGCAGGCCCGTCGTGACGGTCAGGGCAGTAGACTGGCTCCGGATGGAAGGTGCATCTGCCAGCGTGGCGACAACCCAGACCGGAGTGGGCGTCGTCCCGGCACTCAGTGACACCGTCACATTACCCGAAGCATCGCTGGTCGCGCTGGTTTGCGACATCTGCACACTGCCAGCAGCCAGGGAAGGTGTCAGGCTGAAATTGATCAATTTTCCGGCAACGCCGTTATTGCTGGCATCGACCACCTGGAATTTCACGATGGAGCTCGTGGCCAGACCGGTACCGGCAATACCAATCACGCTGGGCTTGGCCTCGACGAATTGCACGTTATTGGCAACAGGAGCCGCCACAGTGATGGCCGCCGTAGCCACCGCCGAGGTTCCGGCCACGGAAGCAGTGATCGTATCCTTGCTGGCACAGGTCGCCACATCCTTGTACGTCGTCGTGGCCACCCCATTGACCGTAGTTACCGGGCTGGTGATGGATGCCTTGCTGCTACCAACACAACCCGAGGTAAATGCCACAGAAATGGGTACGGTTGCCGGCGCGCCATTGACCAGAACAGGGACGCTCACTGTCGAAGAACCATAAGCACTGATGCTGTTTGGCGAAACCGTCAGCGTCCCCAGTGTCACCGAAGCACTGCCGACGGCAAAGCCCAGGGGAGGGCTGCTGATACTGTAGGAAGTGGAATCCTTCCCCCAGGCCGCACCGGCTGTCACAGCACCGGCTCCCGCCGCTGTCGTGCCAGCGGCATCAATCTGGATCGAGGCTGTACCCTTGCTGTCCGTCAGTGCGGTCGCCGCTGTCGGGGTGGGGGTGAGCAAAGTTCCCGGAACGGTAAAGGTCACAACAGCACCACTCACCGCAGCACCTGCCCCGTCTTTGACCACCGCATTCAGATAGGCCGAAGTCCCCGCCGTAATGGTGCTGATACTGTCCGTGCCGCCCCGTGTTGTCGTCATGGTCAGCGTTACGGTTGGCAGTGCCGCTGCGGTTCCGGTTCCGGTTCCGGTTCCAGTCCCGGTTCCGGGGGAACCGGTCGCCCCGCTTCCACCACCGCACCCAGTCAGCACCATGATGGCCGCCAGCCACATCAGTGCAACCCATTTTTTCAAAGCCGGAATCAGCATGAGACACCCTTTTTATAAAAACCAGACACATTTGCGTTCGCACCCGCCCGGTTTGCCATCCGGCAGAAGCGGAAAAGTGCGAACGTACTTTTCACTACTTGCAACGTCAACCTGTAGCCTGCAATACGGCCACATAAAACCTGAATGCATCATTACCCGGCGAAGATACCCGAAGAAAGCATCCCGAGATGCCGGAGCCCGGCTTGTTGCCCCCACCGGGTTCCGGCTTTCGCCGAAACGACGATTTCGAATTAACGGCTTGCTTCCCAGCTTACTTGCGCCATCTTACTTGACTGCAGCCTGTATCTGCTCATCAATGATCTTCGGGGTAATGAATACCAGCAATTCCTTCCTTGCCTGCGTCCGCGTGTTGGTCTTGAACAGGTTGCCAATGACCGGCAAATCGCCCAGAAGAGGAACCTTGTTGGTCTTTTCCTGTTCGGCCTGTTGATAAACACCACCGAGCACCACGGTTCCACCATTTTCGACGGTCACCTTGGTTTTGATGTTCTTGGTATTGATCGAAACACCATCCGCATAAATGGCACCCACTTCATCGTTGGAAACGTCCAGATCGAGAATGACCGTGCCATCGGAGGTGATTTGCGGCGTGACATTCAGCTTCAGCACCGCTTTCTTGAACAGGGTTACCGGGCCATTGTTCGTATAGACCGTATAGGGAATCTCGACGCCCTGAGCAATTTCGGCCTGACGGGCGTTGGCCGTCACCACACGGGGGCTGGCGATGCCCTTGACGCGACCATCGGTTTCCGCCGCCTGCAACTCAAGATTGATGAAACTGGCCAGACCATTCTTGAACAGGCTCACCGCGAAGGTACTGGGGGCCGCGCCACCAAGAGAGGTTGCAGGCAGATTCACGAAGTTGCTCTGTGCCAGAGTCGCCGGTGTGCCAAGAGGCGTGTCCTTGTCATATTTCCGGCCTGTCTGTGCATAGACACCTTCCATCGAGCCACCAAGCGAAGCAAACGTACTGTTCGTGCCCGGAACCTTGCTTCCCAGCCCCCCGCTCGAATTCGCGCTGTTATCGTTGTAGCCCAGCCGAACCCCCAGGCTGCGGCCAAAATTATCTTCTGCGCTCACGATACGCGCCTCGATCAGCACCTGTTTGACGGGCTTGTCGATCTGGGTAATCAGTTTCTTCACCCGGTCAAGGAATTGCGGGTAATCGGTCACAAAGAGCTGGTTTGTCCGGGGGTCCATCGTCACCGCTCCGGAAACCGACAGGTAAGCTCCGCGTTCAAGAGCCATGCCAACCGAAGCCTGGCTCTGTGCCGGCTCGGCAGCACCCGCAGGCTGTGAACCGCTGCCGCTCGTGCCGGTTGTCACACTCTTCGTATTGCCTCCCGTCAGCAGCTTGACGACATCCTCCGCCTTGGCATAGCTCAGATTGAACGTCTCCGTCCGCATCGGCTCAGCAACGGTCAGGGCCTGGCGCGAACGGGACTGGTATTCGTCACGCTCGGTCAATTCCTTGTCCGGTGCAATCCAGATCACGTTGCCATTTTTCCTCATTCCCAGACCTTTGGACTGAAGAATGATATCCAGTGCCTGATCCCAGGGAACGTCTTTCAAGCGCAAAGTGACATTGCCGGAGACGGTGTCGCTGGTAATGATGTTGTAATTCGTGAAATCTGCGATCACCTGCAAGACGGCGCGAACCTCGATATTCTGGAAATTCAGGGACAACTTTTCGCCATGCGCCCCGGGCTCTCCGCCCTGAATCAGCTGGTTCTTGTTTTCAGACACCGCACGAACCTCGACAACGAACTGGTTGTCGCTCTGATAAGCGTTGTAATCCCACAAGCCATGTGGCGCAATCGAAACCTGGGTATTTCCGGCCTGTGTCTGCACATTGACGGAGGTCACAGGTGTTGCAAAATCAGTCACATCCAGCCGCCGCGCCAGGGTTTCCGGCAAAGCCGTCTTGCCAAAATTGATCAGCAGGTTTTTCCCTTGTCGCTGCAGATCAATACCAACATTGGCGTCCGAAAGCTCGAATATGACGCGGCCTTCGCCATCCTTGCCACGCCTGAAATTGATCTCCCGCAAAACATGCTCACCCTGCTGAGGCTGCTCGGCAGCAAAGCGGGAAACGGCCGAGCCCCCTTGAGCCGAGCCAACGACCGGCCCCTCGGCGGCAAGCGTGATATAGACCACAGGCCCTTCCACCCGGGTTTCGTAAGACGTGAGCTTGTTCAGATTCAGCACCAGACGGGTGCGATCCCCCACCTGAACAACATTGATGCTCCGCAAAGCCCCCTGATTTATTTGCCGGACATTACTACCCAGCCCATTTCCCGTTCCCGGAAAATCGAAGGCAACCCGGGCAGGCGAGGCGATGCTGAAACTGGCGAGCGGCGAAGGCGGTGCCTGTTTCAGGGAAAGCTTGACGATCGTTCCTCCATCCGAATGCATCACATCCAGGGAACGTATGCTATTCCCGGCTTCCGCTTCTGCCCTGGCCACCCCGGCCACAGCCGCCGGTTCAGCCTGTACAGGCGAAAGCGAAGCCCCCAGAACGAGGGCAAGCAGCAGCTGCAAACTCCATTGTTTGATCGAAATCATTTCTTTGTCTCCTGTTCCTGCAGCTGAAGAGAGGCTTCCCGCTCTGTCCATTCGTCATCGGAATCCTGCACCAGCTCCTTGATCTGCACATCGCTGTCGGTGATCCGGATGATCTTTCCAAAATTTTGCCCGAGATAATTTCCCGGCCTGACGGTATAAACCGCCTTATCCGCCTGAACGATGGCACTCATCTTGCCCTTCTCCTTCAAAACCCCCACCATTTTCAGCGACTCCAGCGGGAAGGCTTCCAGTGGTTCCTTGTAGCGATTCATATCCGGCTTGAGCGCGCCACCGCCGACATGCTTCTTTTCAGATCCGATCTTGACCGGGCTGAAGGGATCCACCTGATCCACCGCTTCATAAGAAACGATGGGAAAAGGCTTGATCTCGGGCAAGGGAGGGATACGGCCCTTGATATCCTTGGCAGCATCCTGCATCCAAAGTTTGAGATCCTGATGCTCGTCCGTCATGCAGCCGACCAGCGAGAAAGTCGCCAGCACTGCCAAAGTCAGTGTATGCCGCTTCATTTCTTCCCGCCCTTTTGAGTGCCATCCTTCTTGGCTTGAGCCGCCTTTTCCTTCTTCTGCTTGGCGACTTCGGCTTCGTCAAGATAGCGGAAAGTCTTCGCCACCATGGTCATGGACAGCGTATCGTCCTTGACTTGGGACACGTCGATATCGTTCAGGGTAACAATGCGCGAAAGCTTGGCGATATCCCCGGTAAACCCGCCAAGATCATGATATTTACCCACTAATTTGATGGTAATCGGCAACTCTGCGTAGAAATCACGCATAGCCTCGCTGCCCGGCTTGAAAAGCTCAAACTGCAAGCCGCGCCCAACGCCAGCCTGGTTGATATCGACGAGCATGGACTCCATTTCGGCCTTGTTGGGCAATTGGCGCAAAAGAGCCCCAAAGGATCGGTCGATTTCCGCCAGCTGTTTGCGGTATGCATCCAGATTCACCGCCTGTTTCTTCTTGTCCAGCCATTCATCCTTGAGTTTGACTTCTTCCTGCCGTTTGGTCTCAAGCTCGTCGAACTGCGGATTCCACCCAAACCACCAGGCCGAGAGCAGAAGGATCAGGAACAACCCCAGCAGGATCAAGATACGCGGGGCAAGCGGCCAAAGCCCCGGATCTTTCGGATCCAGCGTCTTGAATTCCTCGGCTATCGCCTTGAAATCAATCTGTGGAAGTGAAAGTGATTTCATGGCTTATCCTTGGCGGGGGCTGACTTGCCCTTCTTGTCTTCGTCCGTCGTTTGCCGCGTGAAATAAACATTCATCGAAAACTGGTTCAGGCGATGATTGCCCACGGTAGTCGACTGAATCTCGACGAGATCAGGACGTTCAAGAAGAGGGGACGCCTCCAGATTCCGCATCATGGTTGAAACCCGCGCATTGCTCTGCGCCAGACCGACCAGATTGATCTGGGACTCTTTCTGTTTGATGCTTTTCAGGTAAACCCCTTCCGGGATGGACCGCGCCAGTTCATTGAACAAATGTACGATTTCCGCCCGGTTTGCCTGCAAGGATTCGATGACCCGCTTACGGGAAAGCAGGGCATCTGTTTGCTCCTTGAGCCCCTTGATTTCTTCGATATCCTTGTCGAGAGCCACAATCTGCGCCTTCAGAAAGGCATTTTTATTATCCTGCGCTCCGATGTAGCCATTGATGATGCCGTAACCCATGAACCAGATGAGCCCGGCCAGGACGGCGATCAGGCCCGACAAGGCGTAAAACTGCTGACGCCTGGCCGCCCGTTTTTCCTCGCGATGAGGAAGCAGATTAACGCGTATCACTGATCGAACCTCCGCAACGCCAGGCCACAAGCCACCAGCAAGGAGGGCGCATCAGCGACCAGCTGCTTGGGGCGAACACGAGGCGACATCAACATATTCGCAAAAGGATTGGCGACATGCGTCTCGATCTGCGTGCGCGCCTTGACCATGGCATCCAGCCCCGGGATGACAGCACATCCGCCCGCCAGAACAATCTGGTCGACCTGCGTGAACTGCGACTGGCCCGAAGTAAAGAAAATCTGCAACGAACGGGAAACTTCCAGGGCAAGGTTGTCCATGAAGGGATGCAGCAACTCCGCCTCGTAATTCTCCGGCAAGGTGTGATTCCGCTTTGCCGCATCGGCTTCCTCGTAGCTCATGCCATAGGCACGCATGATTTCCTGGGTCAGCTGGCTGCCCCCAAAAGCCTGCTCGCGGGCATAAACCACCTGGCCATTACGCAGCATCGTCACATTCATGGCATTCGCCCCCACATCGACCAGGGCAATCAGCATGTCCTGTCCGCCTGCGGGCAATTGCTGCTCGATCAACTCGAAAACCGACTGAACGGCGAAGGACTCCATATCCATGACCAGAGCCTTCAATCCTGCCGCTTCGGCGCAGGCAACGCGGTCTTCCACCTTCTCCTTGCGCGAAGCAGCGATCAGCACCTCGACCTCATCCTGACTGGACGGGGCCGGGCCGATCACCTGAAAATCCAGATTAACCTCTTCCAGCGCGAAAGGGATGTACTGGCTGGCCTCGGATTCGACCTGTACTTCCATTTCCTGCTCACGCATCCCGGCTGGCAGAACGATTTTCTTGGTAATGACCGCCGCCGCAGGCAAGGCCAGAGCGGCAAAACGCGTCGAAGAACCCAACCGCTTCCAGACCCGCTTCATCCCTTCGGCAACCTGATCGAAGTTGGCAATGTTGCCATCCACGACCGCATCCCTTGGCAGCGGCTCAATGGCATACCGTTCAATACGACGAACGCCCTTGCCCGCGTCTCCCAGTTCGACCATCTTGACCGCCGAGGAACTGATGTCCACGCCAATCAGGGGTCGAGCCTTGGGGTTAAAGATTGACAAGTCGATCTGCAAAGGAATTTCCTTTTATAAATCTTGCGTTAGGCAACAAATGCATAATTCACATTAGATGCTAACAGCAAGTTTTCAAGCTGTAAAGAATTTTTCTTGCATCGCCACGTCCTGTTGATGCATGCTCACAACACACAACATACCTGAACGTGCCTTCTGACACAGACAGACAAAAAAAAACCGCACTTAAGTGCGGTTTTGATGCGCCAGGCGGCAACACAAATCAAGATTTCAAGATTTGCACCGCACCCCGGCCCGATCCGAAGCAAAAAAATTACTTCAGCTTGATTTCCTTGTAAGCCACATGTTTGCGAGCCTTGGGATCAAACTTCATGATCTCCATCTTCTCGGGCATGGTGCGCTTGTTCTTGGTGGTGGTGTAGAAATGGCCCGTACCGGCCGTAGATTCAAGCTTGATTTTTTCGCGGGCGCCTTTGGCCATGATGTTCTCCGATCAAAATACAGGATGTGCGGGATTCGAGCTGTTGCTATTGAGCTGTTGTTAAATGGAGGGCAGACGCTGACGCGACGCCCAACACCAACCAGCAACAGCCTGCCACTCAGCGAGTTAGACTCAACAACTCAGAAGTCAGTGACTCAGTTTCAGACAGCCTCGCCACGCCCGCGCAGATCGGCGAGAACGGCTTCGATGCCATTTTTATCGATGGTACGAAGGCCGGCGTTGGAAACGCGCAGACGCACCCAGCGATTTTCACCTTCGACCCAAAACTTGCGGTATTGCAGGTTCGGCAGAAAACGACGCTTGGTCTTGTTGTTGGCATGGGAAACATGATTCCCGACCATCGGGGCCTTGCCCGTTACTTGGCATACGCGAGACATTTGGGTTGCTCCAGTGGGATTCCAGATTCAGCAAAGCTGGGCATTCTATCCCAATAATCAGAAAATGTTCAAGAAAAATCCCGGGCTCCCGGCAACACAGGCAACTCGGTCATAGCAAGCCCCGCTCGGCAAATGAAATTGGCACGGAGCCACGGGCGACGATGAAATGGTCGAGGACGCGCACATCCACCAGGGCCAGTGCCTGTTTCAGCATTGAGGTCAATTGCGTATCGGCCGCAGAAGGCTCCGCTACCCCGGAGGGATGGTTATGCGCCAGAATGACCGAGGCTGCGTTGTGGTGCAATGCCTGCTTGACCACCTCCCGAGGGTAAACGCTGGCCTGATTCAGCGTCCCCCGGAACAAGGTTTCATGCGCCAGCAGGCGATTCTGGGCATCCAGCCACAAAGCCACGAAACACTCGTGCGGTAAATGATCCAGCTGGAGGCGTAACCAGTCGCGCACCGAACCGGGAGAGGAGAGCAGATCCCGATTCTCGATCTCCTCCCGCAAGGCGCGACGAGCCATTTCCAGCACGGCCTGAAGTTGCGCGTATTTAGCCGGGCCCATGCCATGAATCCCGGAAAACTCGCACTCGGGCGCGTGACACAAACGCGCCAGACTCCCGAACCGGCCCAGCAGGTCACGCGCCAGATCAACGGCACTTTTCCCCTTCACGCCGACACGCAGGAAAATCGCCAGAAGTTCAGCATCCGAAAGTGCGGCAGCACCCTTCTCCAGCAACCGCTCACGCGGCCGTTCCTGCTCGGGCCAGTCGGTAATCGCCATGCGTTACAATGCCCCATCAACAATTTATGAACAATGGATTTCGATTCTACACGCCATGAAAGAACTCTCCGGCAAAACCCTCGTTTTGGGCGTGACTGGCGGTGTTGCCGCCTACAAGGCCGCTGAGCTGGCCCGCCTGCTGGTTAAGGCAGGCGCGCAGGTTGACGCCGTGCTCACCGAAGCCGGCGCACATTTTGTCGGGCCGGCAACCTTCCAGGCACTCACCGGCCGCCCGGTCTGGTCGGATCTTTGGGACGGACGTCAACAACGCGGCATGGGGCATATCGACCTGACCCGTCACGCGGATGCCATCCTGGTTGCCCCTGCTACGGCGGATTTCCTCGCCAAAGTTGTGCAAGGCCGGGCAGATGACCTGCTTTCCACGCTCTGCCTGGCGCGCGAGAGCACACTTCCCCTGCTCGCCGCACCCGCCATGAACCGCCAGATGTGGGAAAACCCGGCGACACAACGCAACATCGCCCAGCTCACCGCCGATGGCATCACACTACTGGGTCCGGCCAGCGGAGAACAGGCTTGCGGAGAAACCGGCCCGGGGCGCATGCTCGAACCTGCGGAAATTCTTGACGAACTCCTCGCCTTCTTCCAGCCCAAAGTACTGAGAGGGCGACGTGTCCTCATGACTGCCGGCCCGACTTTCGAACCCATCGACCCTGTACGGGGCATCACCAACAGCAGCTCCGGCAAGATGGGATTCTCCCTCGCGCGTGCCTGCGCCGAAGCCGGGGCGGAAGTCACCCTGGTGGCCGGCCCGGTCAGCCTTCCCACACCGCACGGCGTGACGCGCATCAATGTCCAAAGTGCCAGCGACATGCGAATGGCTGTCATGAAAGCTGCGGGCAACAGCGATATTTTCATCGGCGTCGCCGCTGTAGCCGACTATCGCCCGATCTCAGCCGCCGCACACAAAATCAAAAAAACCGCCACGGGCTCGCAACTCACTATCGAACTTACCGCCAACCCGGACATCCTTGCCGAAGTCGCCAGCCTGCCAGCACCGCCCTTTTGTGTCGGCTTCGCCGCAGAAAGCCAGAATCTCGACACCTACGCCGAAGGAAAGCGCATCGCCAAGAAGCTGCCGCTGGTCGTGGGCAATCTCGTACAGGACGGCCTTGGCGGTGACGACAACACTGTCATCCTCTTCGACGCCAAAGGGCAACACAAACTCACCCCGGGCCCCAAAATGGTCGTGGCAAGAGGCATCGTCGCCCACATTGCCACCTTGCTGGAGAACGACTGAACATGCACACCATCGACCTGAAAATCCTGGACCCCCGTCTGAAAAACGCCACGGGAAAAGACACTCTCGCACCCCACTACGCCACCCCCGGAGCCGCCGGGCTGGATTTGCGTGCCTGCATCGACGCGCCACTGACACTGGAACCGGGGCACACACAACTCATCCCCACCGGAATCGCCATCCATCTGGCGGACCCCGGACTTGCCGCCATGATCCTGCCGCGCTCCGGGCTCGGCCATAAAAACGGCATCGTTCTGGGCAATCTCGTCGGCCTCATCGACTCGGATTACCAGGGGCAGATTTTCATCTCCACCTGGAATCGCGGCAATGCGGCCTATACGATCCAGCCACTGGATCGCCTCGCCCAGCTAGTGGTGGTTCCTGTCTTGCAAGTCGATTTCAACCTCGTCGACGACTTTGCAGCCAGCCACCGAGGCGAAGGCGGCTTCGGCAGCACAGGCCAGGCCTGACGCCACACAACCCTGAGCCCTGCCAGGCAATCCACACCCCGTTCAAACGATATCGTAGGGGCAACCCTTGCGGTTGCCCGGCTGCCTGGCCAGGCAATCCACAACCCGTTCAAACCGTCAGATCGATCTGCTGCAAGGAGCCGGCCTTGCCGTCGTCGCCCAACCAGACGCCACTGGCGCGCACGCCCCCCAAAGATAGGGCCGGGTTCCCCGCATCACGCAGCTCAAAGGGAGTCGCCGTCTTGCCCAGATACAAAGCCCCCACCTGCCGCTCCCGAAGGCCAGCCAGTGTTCCCTTGCCGTCTGCCGTCGGCGTCCAGACGCGCAAGCGGTCATAAACCGCATCACTCTCATCGATCCAGCCATTACCGTCCTGGTCATAACGCGCCAGATCCGCAAAGCCATCGCCACTGCTGACGCCGAAAAGCTCCTTGCCGGAATCGATGCTACCGTTGTTATTCAGATCGAGTGCCAGATAACCGCTATTGGAAGCGAACATGGCCACTTTTTCCTTCTTGCCATCTCCCTCCAGATCGAAACTGAACCGCTGGCTTTGCAACTGCGCCGCCGTGCCACCAAAATTGATGACCAGCGGATCTTTCCTGACACCATCGCCCGCACGCAGACTGACGCTACTTTCTTCCGTATGGCTGCGCTGCATCAGCAAGTCGATCTGAAAGCCGATTTCCCTGCCATCACTGGTACGAATGACGCCTTGCGCCTGAAAGGCGGCCTGTTCGGATTCCGAACGGATCTCGTGCCTGTCGTACTCGACACCGAACCCAGCTCTGGCCGGAGCACCAGCAGACGCCGCCCCGGCCTGCACGCTGACAGACACCGAAGCACTCACCTGAAAATCCGCCGCAGACACCACGCGAACATCCTGCCCCGTCAGCATCTTCACCAGATGACGGATCAGCATCATGCGCGGATCATTCTCGACGGCATCCACACTTTCCTGAATGGCCTGCGCCCCGGAAGAGGAAGAGGATGGCGTAGCCGTTGCCTGCTCGGCAGACTGTGCAGCCAGGGCCTGCGAAGAAATGGAAACACTGGCCGCTGCAAAAGCCTGGCCAGGACTCATCCCGGCACTACCCTCCCGGGTCAGTCCACGTTCTCGCCCTTCAAAATCAGGGCGGCGATCCCCACGCCAGACACGCAAGGATTCTTCCACCGAATGACTGGAACTTGCCGTGTGCTGGCTGGCGAGATCGATACTGGAAGCCGAGATTTTCATGGCGTGTCCTGAATAAAAGTAACTTGTCAGAAACAACGTCCGATCCTGGCATAACTTGAGACTTACGACGGGGCAGGGCTTGCCGTACTCAACTGTTTCAGAACAAGTTTTTCCAAAGATTCAATCCAGTCCGGATTTTCATTGAGACAAGGGATGAAGTGAAATTCCTGGCCGCCCGCCTTCAGAAAAGCCGCCTTGTTCTCCATGGCAATTTCTTCCAGGGTTTCCAGACAATCCGAAACAAAACCGGGGCAAATCACATCCACGATTTTTTTCCCGCCCGCCCCCAGCGTCTCCAGCGTCTGCTGGGTGTAAGGCTGCAGCCACTCTGCCCGGCCAAAACGCGACTGATAAGTCAGCCGCCACTGATTTTCCCGAAGCCCCAAAACCTCCGCCAGACGCCTGGCCGTCCTCTCGCATTCCTGCGGATAAGGATCGCCCCGCTGCGCCACTTTTCGGGGAATACCGTGAAAGCTCATCAACAGGAAACGGTCATCATCCACTGCCCGGCCTTGCGTCTGCCAGTGTTTGCGAACACTGGCCGCCAGAGCCCCGATATACCCTTCATCCTCCGGAAAGCTTGGCAGGACACCAACCGCCATCGGGCTTTTGCTGCCAGCCACCCAGGCGGCAACGGCATCCATGACACTTGCCGTCGTACTATGGGCATATTGCGGATACAGGGGAAGCACCAGCACACGTTCAAAGCCCTGTGCCACCAGCTGATCGAGCGCGCCACCAATCGAGGGCCGGCCATAACGCATGGCCCAGGACACATCGATCTCCGGCCTGCCACGAGCCCCAAGAAACCCACGCAGCAATTTCGCCTGTTTCTCCGTGTGGACCTTGAGCGGTGAACCTTCGTCCGTCCATATCCGGGCATATTTTTCGGCGGATTTCGCCGGACGGGTACGGAGAATGACGCCATGAAGAATCAGCCACCAGGGCAGACGCGGCAGATCGACGACACGCGGATCCCAGAGAAACTCTGCAAGATAACGGCGCAGCGCGGAAGGTTCCGGTTCATCGGGAGAACCAAGATTCACCAGCAGAATGGCCGTACGCACGGAAAGGGATGGCATGGCTCAATGCCCCGACAAGGCACTCGACAAAAGCCGGGCGGTAATATCGACCATCGGAATCATCCGCTCATAAGCCATGCGTGTCGGGCCAATCACCCCGATCGAGCCCACAACCTGGCCATTAACCTCGTAGGGTGAAGCAATCACGCTGCATTCGTCGAGCGAAGCGATCCCGGATTCCCCTCCGATGTAGATCTGCACCCCGTCGGCCCGATGGCTGACATCGAGCAACTGCATCAAGCTGGTTTTCTGCTCAAACAGGGCAAACAGCTCGCGCAGCCGTTTCATGTCGGACGAAAGATCGCTCACCGCCAGCAGATTGCGCTCGCCAGAAATCACATATTGCGATGTAGTATCCGCCATCGCCTCGCTGCTGGCCGCCAGGGCGATATTCATCAGCTCGCTCATATCGCAGCGCAACTGGCGCAACTCCTGGTGAATCCGCTCATGCACCTGCTGAAAATCCAGGCCAATACAGTTCTGGTTCAGATAATTCGCCGCCTCGACCAGCTCTGCCGGGGTATAGCTGCGCTGCGGAATCAGGATACGGTTTTGCACATCTCCGTTATCCGTCACGATAATCAGCAGGATGCGTTTTTCGGACAGCGACAAAAATTCGATCTGACGGATGCAGGGAGCCTGGCGGCGGGGAGCCACCACGACCCCGGCGAAATGGCTCAGTTGCGACAACAATTGCGATGCATGACTCAACGCACGCTGCGGCTGGTCAGGCTGGATGGCCCCCTGAAGCTCCTCCAGCTCGCTGCGTTCCAGCGGCTTGACAGTCAGCAGCGTATCCACGAACAGCCGGTAGCCGCGCGGCGTCGGCACACGGCCGGCAGACGTGTGCGGGCTGGCGATGAAGCCCTGCTCCTCAAGGTCGGACATGACATTGCGTATGGTCGCCGGAGACAGATCCAGCGACGAATGCTTCGCCAGCGTTCGGGAGCCGACCGGCTGCCCCTCCTCGATATAACGTTCGATCAGGGTCTTGAGCAGGGTTTGGGCGCGGGGATCAAGCATCCGGGCATTGTAGAGGATTGCGCCTGATCAAAGCGCATTCCGACAAACCTGCCCGGAACCCCGGCCCGGCTCAGGCTGCAGGCTTCATGCGAACCATCGTCGTTGCCTCGCCCTCCAGCACGACGGTATCGCCCACAGTGCATACGGTATCGAGAATGACGCGTTTCTTCTCGGCGATGATCTCCTTCACCGCCACGGTCGTCACGACCTTGTCACCCGGGCGCACAGGCGCGCGGAAACGCAACGTCTGCCCCATGTAGATCGCACCGCTGCCTGGCAGCTGCGTCCCCAGCACGGCAGAAATATAAGCCGCCGAGAGCATGCCATGGGCAATCACCCCTTCAAAATCCGTCGTCTTGGCAAATTCCGGATCGACATGCACAGGATTATGGTCATGGGACACATCAGCAAAGCCGTTAATGACCTCCTGCGTCACAATGCGTTCGATGGTAGCCGTCTGGCCAACGGAGATATCTTCGAGATACATGGGTTATCGTTTCTGTGCACAGCACGTCAAAAAATGAATCGCGCATATTAGCAAAAACCGGAGAATTCAGGACATAAGCATCCCGAAAAACGGGCGACCAGATCGAAAGCTCACTTTATACTGCCGAAAAAACCTGCTGAAAGCCCGCCATCGGCGGCGGGCCAATGGAAATCATGGATTTATCCCTGCGTATCGCCTCGATTCTGTTCCCCATGTTTGCCCTGGTCGGCGTGGGCTTCTTTTATGGCCGACGGCACGAATCCGACATGTCGGTTGCCAACCGGCTGAACATGGATGTTTTCGTCACCGCCCTGGTGTTCTCCGCGCTGTCCAACAAACCTTTTGACCTCGCCCATTACGGCAATCTAGCCCTGGGGATGACACTCATGGTGCTGGGTAGCGGGCTGGTCGGCTGGCTGGTGGGCCGCCTGACGGGCATCCAGCCCCTGACCCTTTCTCCCACCCTCATGTTCAACAACAGCGTGAATCTTGGCGTGCCCCTGGCTGTCCTCACCTTCGGGCCGGACATCCTGCCGCTGGCCGTCGTGCTCTTCGTCGTTTCCACCCTTCTGCACTTTTCCCTTGGCGTCTGGCTGCTCGACCACCACGCCGAAATCACCGACCTCTGGAAAAAACCCGTTGTCCTCGCCACCGCCGCCGGAGTCACCGTCAGTGCCCTGGGCTTGCCTATCTGGGAGCCACTCAAACTCTCCATCAAGATGCTGGGCGACATTTCCATCCCACTGGCCCTGTTCAGTCTGGGTGTGCGTCTAACCGATGGCGCATTCAAGGACTGGCGCGCCGGGTTGATCGGTGCTGTCACCCGTCCGCTGGCCGGCATGGCCCTGGCCTGGATCGCCATCCGCCTGCTGGATCTGGACAGCCAGCAAAGCAATCTGCTCTTTCTCTACGGCGCGCTGCCCCCCGCCGTCATGAATTACGTCTTTGCAGAACGCTACAAACAAGAACCCGACAAGGTCGCCTCCATCGTCATGATCGGCAACCTGGCCTCAGTGGTCTTTCTACCGCTGGCCCTGGTCGTGGTGCTGTAAGAAAAAGGCGGCCAGCCAAATCCCCGGAAGAAGCCGCTGGGGCTGACAGGTATAATTACCGGTTCTCTTACCGTCAATCCCCGGCTCCCGCCCACGCCCCGCCATGCAGGAAAAATACAGTCCCAACGACATCGAAACCTCGGCCCAAAAAGACTGGGAAGCCCAGGCCACCTTCCGTGCCACCGTCGACAAGAGCAAGCCCAAGTATTACTGCCTGTCGATGTTCCCCTACCCCTCGGGAAAGTTGCACATGGGACATGTGCGGAACTACACCATCGGCGACGTGCTCTCGCGCTACCACCGCATGCGCGGCTTCAACGTGCTCCAGCCCATGGGCTGGGATGCCTTTGGCCTGCCGGCAGAAAATGCGGCGATCAAGAACAATGTCCCCCCGGCGAAATGGACACGCGAAAACATCGCCACCATGAAAAAGCAGCTCAAGTCGCTAGGCTTTGCCATCGACTGGGAGCGTGAGCTGGCCACTTGCGATGCGGACTACTACCGCTGGAACCAATGGCTCTTCCTTCGCATGCTGGAAAAAGGCATCGCCTGCAAGAAAACCCAGGTGGTGAACTGGGATCCGGTCGATCAAACCGTGCTCGCCAACGAACAAGTCATCGACGGGCGCGGCTGGCGCACCGGAGCCGTCGTCGAAAAACGCGAAATCCCCGGCTATTACCTCGCTATCACCCAATACGCCGACGAACTGCTCAACGACCTCGACGAACTCAACGACTGGCCCGAGCGGGTACGGCTGATGCAGGCCAACTGGATCGGAAAATCCACCGGAGTCCGCTTTGCCTTTACGCACGACATCCGTGACGAAGCGGGAAGCCTGATCAACGACGGCAAACTCTGGGTCTTCACCACCCGCGCCGACACGATCATGGGGGTGACTTTCTGCGCCGTCGCCGCCGAACATCCCCTGGCCACCCTCGCTGCACGAAACAACCCCGTGCTCACCGCCTTCATCGAAAAATGCAAGCAAGGCTCCGTCATGGAAGCCGACATGGCGACGATGGAAAAAGAGGGCGTTTCTACCGGCCTTTTCGTCACCCACCCGCTGACGGGTGAAAAGGTTGAAGTCTGGGTCGGGAATTACGTACTGATGAGCTATGGCGAAGGCGCGGTCATGGCCGTTCCGGGGCATGACGAACGCGACTTCGGCTTTGCCAAAAAATACGGCCTGCCCATCCAGCAGGTCATCGATTTCCCGGGCCAGACCTTTTCGGCAGAAAGCTGGCAGCCGGTCTTCGGCGACAAGGAAACGGGCCGCTGCATCCATTCCGGCCCGCTCGATGGCCTTTCCCACGCGGCCGCCGTCGAGCGCGCAGCCGAACTGCTTGCCGCCAAGGGGCTGGGCGAGAAAAAAACCCAATGGCGGCTGCGCGACTGGGGCATCTCCCGCCAGCGTTACTGGGGCTGCCCCATCCCCATTATTCACTGCGAAAAATGTGGCGACGTCCCTGTTCCGGACGAGCAGCTTCCCGTCGTCCTGCCTGAAGACTGCGTACCGGATGGCTCCGGCAATCCGCTCAACAAGCGGGACAGTTTCCTGCACTGCACCTGCCCGAAATGCGGCGGCGCGGCACGGCGAGAGACGGACACCATGGACACCTTCGTGGACTCCTCCTGGTATTACGCCCGCTACGCCAGCACCTTCTCCGGCCAGGCGATGGTCGATGACGAAACCGCCTACTGGATGACTGTCGACCAATACATCGGCGGCATCGAACATGCCATCCTGCACCTGCTCTATTCGCGCTTCTGGACCAAAGTGATGCGCGATCTGGGCCTCGTCAGCTACCGTGAACCCTTCAAACGCCTGCTCACGCAGGGCATGGTCCTAAAAACCGCCTTCTTCCACAAGCCCGAAGGTGGCGGAAAAAATTACTACTGGGAAGAAGACATCGAGATCGAACGTGGCCCACAAGGCCAGATCACCGGCGCGAAACTCAAAGACGAAAGTGGCACACCGCTGGAGTTCGAGATGACGACCATGTCGAAATCGAAAAACAACGGCGTCGACCCCCAGCTCATCATCGACCAGTACGGTGCTGACACCGCCCGCCTGTTCATGATGTTCGCTGCCCCGCCGGAACAAACGCTGGAGTGGTCGGATGCCGGAGTCGAAGGCGCGTACCGTTTCCTGCGCCGCCTGTGGGCCCTGGCTCACACCCGCCAGGACTGCATCAAAAACGCCAACGCCATCAACGGAAAACTGGCGGAGCCGCTGGCAGCCACACGCCGTGAAATTCACCTGAACCTCAAACAGGCCAGCTACGATCTTGGCAAACAGCAATTCAACACCGTCGTCTCGGCGGCCATGAAAATGCTCAATGCCCTGGAAAAACTGCCCGTCGAAGAAAACCATGCCGAAGCGGCTTTCGTTCTCCACGAAGGGCTGTCCATCCTGCTTCGCCTGCTCTCCCCCGTCACGCCCCACATCACACACGCCCTCTGGCACGAACTAGGCTACGGCGAAGACATCCTGAACGCCCCCTGGCCCGAGCCGCTCGAAGAAGCCCTCGTTCAGGACGAAATCGAACTGGTGCTGCAAATCAACGGCAAGCACCGGGGGAATCTGCGTGTCCCTGCCCAGGCCACGAAAGAAATCATCGAAGCCGCCGCACTGGCCTCGGAAGCCGCACAAAAACATATGGAAGGCAAACCGGCAAAGAAGGTCATCGTCGTCCCGGGGCGTCTCGTCAATATCGTGATCTGATTCCTTACCCGATGCCCGGACACCCCATGAGACTGCCCATCCTCCTTGCCACCGTCTGGCTACTTGCCGCCTGCGGCTTCCAGCTACGTGGATCCTACGCACTGCCCTTCGACAGCCTCTACATCACCCTGCCGGAAACAGGCGAACTTCATGCACAGATCAAGCGTTCCATCCTCTCCAGCAGCCAGGTAAAGATTACGGGCGAAGCCCGGGAAGCCCAGGTGAGCCTGCAAGTGCTAGGCGACCGCCAGGACAAGAACATTCTCAGCCTCTCCGCTGCAGGCCGGGCACGCGAATACCAGCTCATCCGCACCTTCAGTTTCCGCCTGATCGACGCCTTGGGCCGCGAATGGCTACCTCCCAGCCAGATCACACTTCGGCGCGACATTACTTTCAACGACGATCTCGTCCTCTCCAAGGAAGCCGAAGAATCCCTGCTCTGGCGCGACATGCAAAACGATCTGGTGCAGCAGCTCCTGCGCCGCCTGGCCGCCGCCCACGCCCCTGCCGTCACACCTGACGCGACCGGCAAGAAGCAGCCCTGACCCCATGCAGCTACGCGCCGACCAGCTTGCCAGCCATCTGGGCAAACCGCTGGCTCCGCTTTATCTTCTGCACGGTGACGAACCCCTGCTGGTGCTCGAAGCAGCAGACGCTATCCGCCAGGCGGCCCGGGCACAAGCTTATGACGAACGCGAAGTGCTCGTCGCCGGAGCGAATTTCCGCTGGGAGCAGCTCGCCCAGGCCGGCGGCAATCTTTCACTGTTCGGCAGCAACAAGCTGATCGACCTTCGCATCCCCACGGGCAAACCCGGACGGGAAGGTGCGGATGCGCTCATCCGCCATGCCGAAAAACCCATGCAGGGCGTTATCACCCTGATTACCCTGCCGCAACTCGAGTGGCAAGTGAAAAAAGCCACCTGGTTTGCCGCGCTATCGCAAGCGGGGATAGCCATCGAGCTCAATGCACCACCGCTTGCCAAACTCCCCGACTGGATTGCCACCCGTCTGGCCCGGCAAAAACAAAGCGCGACCCCGGAAGCCCTCGAGTTCATCGCCAGCCATGTCGAAGGCAATCTGCTGGCCGCACATCAAGAAATCCAGAAACTCGGCCTGCTCCATCCCGAAGGCAGGCTCGAGCTGGCCCAGGTTGAAGAAGCCGTGCTCGATGTCGCCCGATTCGACATCGACAAGCTGCGTACCGCCTTGCTGGCGGGAGACGGCGCGCGTTGCGCCCGGCTGCTCGAAGGATTGCACGCTGAAGACACCGCCCCCCCCCTTGTCCTCTGGGCACTGGCCCAGGAAGTCCGCACACTGGCGCAACTGCGAACCCTCCTTGACCGTGGCCAAAGTTTCGATACGGCCTGCAGCACCCTGAAAATCTTTGGCGCAAGACAGGCCGGCTATCGCGCGCCCAGCCAGCACTACTCGACGCCACTGCTGCGCGCCAGCCTCTTGCATGCAGCGCGCATCGACCGCATGATAAAAGGACTGACGCCAGGCGATCTGTGGGACGAATTCCTGCAACTTACCCTGCGCCTGACGAAAACACGCTTATCAGCAAAGGCTCACCCATGAAAACGATCACCGATATTTCCGCCTACATGACCGAAGTTGGCCAGGCCGCGCGTGCGGCCTCGCGCCAGATCGCCGCCGCCTCCACCGCCGCCAAGAACACGGCCCTGCTGGAAATGGCCAAACAGATTCGCGAGCAAAAAGAAGCACTCCTGGCCGCCAATGCCGCCGATCTCGCCCAGGCCCGTGCGAACGGACTGGAAGAGGCCATGATCGACCGGCTGACGCTCTCCGCCAAAGGGATCGAATCCATGGCACAAGGGCTTGAGCAAGTCGCCGCCCTGCCTGATCCTGTCGGTGAAATCACCGACGTCAAACGCCGCCCCAGCGGCATCCAGGTCGGCAAGATGCGTGTGCCGCTTGGGGTCATCGGCATCATCTACGAAGCCCGCCCCAACGTCACCGCCGACGCCGCCGCGCTGTGTCTGAAGTCGGGCAATGCGGCCATTCTTCGCGGCGGCAAGGAAGCCTTGCATGCCAACCAGGCCATCGCCGCCTGCGTTCGCGCCGGGCTCAAGGCGGCCAGCCTGCCCGAAACTGCCGTGCAGGTGATCGAAACCACCGACCGCGCCGCCGTGGGCCACCTGATCACCCTGCCGCAATACGTCGACGTCATCGTTCCGCGTGGAGGCAAGGGCCTGATCGAGCGCATCTCGAAAGAAGCGCGTGTGCCGGTCATCAAGCATCTGGACGGCAACTGCCATGTCTATATCGACGACTCCGCCAACCCGGGAAAGGCCCTGGGCATCGTCGAAAACGCCAAGACGCAGCGGCTGGGAACCTGCAACACGGCAGAATCACTGCTCATCGCCCGACCGGTTGCCGAATCGCTGCTCCCTGCCCTGGGGGCCATGCTCACTGCCCGAGGCGTGGAGATCCGTGGCTGCCAAGAAACCCGCGCGCTGCTTCCGCAGGCCAAACCTGCCACGGAAGACGACTGGGCCGAGGAATATCTCGCGGCCATCATCGCCGTCAAGGTCGTCGCCGGCCTCGATGAAGCCATCGAACACATCAACCGTTACTCCTCGCAGCACACCGAAGCCATCGTCACCGAAAACTACACGAATGCCATGCGCTTCCTGCGCGAAGTGGATTCGAGTAGCGTCATGGTGAACGCCTCGACACGCTTTGCCGATGGTTTTGAATACGGCCTGGGTGCGGAAATCGGCATCTCCACCGACAAGATTCACGCCCGGGGGCCGGTTGGCCTCGAAGGGCTGACCAGCCAGAAGTGGGTAGTTTTCGGCAACGGAGAAATCCGCGCATAATCAGCACTTCCCGCTTTCCTGTTTCCCCACCCGCGCCGGAGGTCTCATGAAACGTCTGCTGCTCATCACCCTGCTTTCTCTGTCCAGCATCGCCCAGGCCGCCACCATCGACCTTTCAGGAGCACGTTTCGACGACAAGACACGGATCGGAGCCAGCGACCTGAAACTCAACGGCGCAGGAATCCGCAGCCGCTTTTTCATCAACGTGTATGCCGTCGGGCTTTATCTTGGCGACAGAAAAACCACACCCGCAGATGCCATTGCCTCCCCCGGCGTCAAGCGGCTTCAACTTCAACTCCTGCGTGACCTGACCGCCACGCAGTTTGTCGACGCCCTGGTCGAATCCTTCCGAAACAACAACGAGGGCGCGGACACCGAACCCCTCAAGGGCAAACTCGAAGAACTCAAAGCCAGCATGCTCTCCATCAACGCGGCAAAAAAGGGAGACATCATCCATCTCGACTGGCTACCCGAACAGGGGACGCGCATCACGCTAAACGACAAGGCCATCGGCCGTGACATCGCGGGAGAGGATTTCTATCGTGCCCTGATGAAAATCTGGCTAGGGCCCAAAGCAGTTCAGGATTCCCTCAAAGACGCGCTGCTCGGCAAGCCGCAGTAAAAGACACCATGCTGCCCGGACTCGAACAACTCGTCACCCAATGCGCGCCTAATGTCGCGCCGGTGACCATGATGGCCATCATCCGCGTCGAGTCCGGCGGCAATCCGCTGGCGATGAATGTCAACGGAAAACAGCGTCTGGCCCGCCAGCCCGCCTCCCTGATCGAAGCCCTGGCCTGGGCGGACTGGCTGATCCAGAAAGGCTACTCCATCGACATGGGCCTGGCGCAGGTCAATTCGCGCCACCTGCAACGCTTTGGCCTCACCCCACAGGCCCTCTTCGAACCCTGCTACAACATCGCCGTCGGCGCGCAGATCCTCACGGAAAATTACGCCAGTGCCACGCGGAAATTCAGCGATACCCAGGCCGCCCTGCGCGCCGCCATCTCTGCCTACAACACGGGCAACCACACAGCCGGATTCAGCAATGGTTACGTCCGCAAGGTCGCGGCGGCCGCCGGAAAAACCCTGGCCACCTCCGCCACCAGCCCCCCGCTTCTGGTCAGCCGCGCGCCGGATTGATCAAGCACTGGCGCAAGGTTTCACGCATCGACTGTATCTTCCCGACGTTTTTCCGGCGGATTTCTCCATAGCCGCGTACCCGGCCATACAGCTCGACCAGCGCGACGGCATCCGGCAGCGAAGCCGGGGCGATATTTTCGAGAATCAGGGCGGCATCAGCCTCGAATTCCGCCAATAACTGCCGTGCCAGACGCTGCTCACGGCCAAAACGAAAGACATCCCGGGAAGTCCCCCGCCAGCGACGCAGCTTCGCCAGAACACGCAGGACAGGAAAGACCCACGCCCCCAGGCCCACCTTCTTGCCAGCCTGCCCGCTTCGAGGATGCAGGTTTGCAAGCCATGCCGGCGCGAAATGGAAACGCAGCCGGTAATCTCCTTCAAAAACCTGCGCTATCTTATTCATGAAGTCCCCTTCGATAAACAAGCGGGCGACTTCGTATTCATCCTTGACGGCCAGCATCCGGAAATAATTTTTTGCCACAGCCCGTGTCAGCCTCAGGGAATCTTCACCTGCAGAAGGCAGCAGGGCAATTTCCGCCTGACGGATACGATCAACGAGCGCACGGTAACGCCGGGCATAAGCATCGTCCTGATAGGCACGGAGTTCAGCGGCACGATGCCCGACCAAGGCTGACAGCGTCAGTTCCGCAGCATCAGGCTCCGCGGCCGCCGGATTCGCAAAACGCTCCACCCCTGCCGGATCGTTCGCCGCACACCGCCCCCAGTCGAAAGCCTGAAGATTGACTCCGACCGCAGCACCATTGAGCTCGAGTGCTTTTTGTATCGCCTCGCGCGATACCGGCAGCAGCCCGAGCTGCCAGGCGTAGCCCAGAAGAAAAAGATTGGCGACGATGGCATCGCCCATCAATCGCTGCGCCAGATTCGTGGCATCGACAAAACGGGCAGCGGCTTCACTCCCTACCGCATCGATGATGACCTGACGAATATCCGCCAGAGGAAATTGCCAGTCAGGGTCATGGATGAAATCCGCCGTGGGTGAAACGGCCACATTCACGGCCACGCGTGTGCGCCCCGTCGCCATGCGCGCCAGCGCATCGGCACTGGCCGTTACGATGGCATCGCCGCCGATCACGGCATCAGCCTCCCCTGTCGCGATACGCACGGCATGGAGCCTGCCGGCATCATCGCAAATCCTGACGTGCGAAGTCACCGCACCGCCTTTTTGTGCGAGGCCGGTCATGTCGATGACCGTCACCCCCTTGCCGTCGAGATGGGCCGCCATGCCAATCAAGGCCCCCAGGGTGATGATCCCCGTTCCGCCGACGCCCGTCAGCAAAATGCCATAGGGATGATGCGTGCCTGGCAAAACCGGCTCGGGCAGATTTTCCAGAAAACCAGATGGAATACCATCACCGACACCCTTGCCACGCCGCAGCCGGCCGCCTTCGACACTGACAAAGCTTGGACAAAAACCGGCCAGGCAGGCGTAATCCTTGTTGCATGAAGACTGGTCGATCTGACGTTTTCTACCCAATGGCGTTTCCTTGGGAATGACGGCCAGACAGTTGGATTGTTCGCTGCAATCACCACAGCCTTCGCATACGGCTTCATTGATGAACAGGCGTCTTGCCGGATCAGGAAAGGTTCCGCGTTTGCGGCGGCGGCGTTTTTCAGCCGCACAGGTCTGATCGTAGATCAGGACAGAAACGCCAGGACATTCACGCAACTCGCGCTGTATGTCGTCGAGCTCATCCCGATGGCGGATAGCCGTGCCATGGGGTAGACCAGAAGCACGGTACGCGCGCGGCGTGCCGTCGGTGACAACCACCATCTGATGCACACCTTCCGCCGCCAGCTGCCCGGCCAGCAAAGGTACGCTGAGCGGGCCGTCTACCGGCTGCCCGCCCGTCATCGCCACGGCATCGTTGTAGAGCAGCTTGTAAGTAATCCCGGCATCGTTACCCGGGGTGTTCAAAGCCGCCACAGCGGCGCGGACGGCCAAAATGCCCGAATGAAAATAAGTACCATCGCCAAGATTGGCGAAAACGTGTTTCTGTCTGGTGAAAGGCGTCTGCCCAAGCCAGGTCACGCCTTCGCCGCCCATATGCGAAAAAACTTCCGTGCTGCGATTCATCCAGGTCACCATGTAATGGCAGCCGATACCGGCCAGCCCGCGACTACCCTCGGGAAGCCGCGTCGAGGTGTTATGCGGGCATCCGGCGCAATAAAACGGGGTGCGCTTGCAAGCGAGTGTCTGATGAGCCAGCGAATTTTCCTTCGCGGCCAGAAAACGCAGCCGTTCATGGATGCGTACCGAGGTGAAGAAGCGGTCGATGCGCGAAGCGATGACGCGGGCAATCTGCGCCGGAGAAAGCTCGCCCGTCGCAGGAAGAAGCCAGTCATCATGCGGCAATGACCACTCTCCTTTTTCGTCAAACTTGCCGATGACACGCGGGCGCACATCCTCACGCCAGTTGTAGAGCTCCTCCTTGAGCTGATACTCGATGAGCTGGCGTTTTTCCTCGATGACCAGGATTTCCTCGAGCCCCTCGGCAAAACGTCGTACGCCATCCGCTTCCAGCGGCCAGACCATGCCGACCTTGTAGAGCCGGATGCCGATTTCTTCCGCCAGGGCATCATCAATGCCCAGATCATCGAAAGCCTGCCGCACATCGAGATAGCTCTTTCCCGCCGTGATGATGCCCAGTCGCGCCGGGCGGCCGTCGCCGATAACGACGCGATCCAAACGATTGGCGCGGCAATAGGCCAGCGCAGCATAGAGCTTCTGGTTGAGCAGCCGCGCTTCCTGTTCGAGCTTGGGGTCCGGTATCCGGATATTCAGCCCATCCGGTGGCAGCTGAAAATCTTCCGGCAAAACGATACGAACACGATCGGAATCGATCTCCACGGAAGCGGAAGATTCGACCGTGTCGGCAACGGCCTTGAAGGCCACCCAGCAGCCGGAGTAACGCGACATGGCCCAGCCATGCAGGCCAAGATCGAGATATTCCTGAAGGTTGGCCGGCGCAAGCACCGGCATGAGCGCGGCCTTGAAGGCATGTTCGCTCTGATGCGGCATGGTCGAGGAACGCGCGGCATGATCGTCCCCCGCCACCACCAGCACCCCGCCGTAACGCGACGAACCGGCAGCGTTGGCATGTTTGAACACATCCCCGCAACGATCCACGCCCGGCCCCTTGCCATACCAAAGACCGAATACACCGTCATATTTTGCCCCGGGGTAAAGATTAACCTGCTGCGAGCCCCACAAGGCTGTGGCGGCCAGATCTTCATTCAGGCCAGGATGAAAAACGATGTGATGCGCCCCGAGGTATTTCCGGGCCCGCATAAAAGTCTGATCCAGCCCACCCAAAGGCGAACCACGATAACCAGAGACATAACCAGCGGTATTCAAGCCAGCAGCGCGATCGCGCACCTGCTGCAACATCGTCAGACGCACCAGTGCCTGCGTGCCCGTGAGAAAGACGCAACCACGTTCCAGCGTGTATTTGTCTTCCAGCGTCAGCGACTCCCGTTTCATGGCAAACCTCCCCCAGGAAAATGCAGCGGTGACACGCCGCCGATTGTAGGCCGTTCCCGCAACAACTTCGCGCTGCGCCGCAACATTCCACGACGGCCTACAATGGTAAGAGCCTCACGTCCCCGGAGCCGTTCCATGAGCGTGAATCCGCATCGCCGCCTACGCATCCTTACCGCCACGGCCCTGTTCGACGGCCATGATGCGGCCATCAACATCATCCGCCGGATGCTCCAGGCCAGCGGGGTCGAAGTCATCCACCTCGGCCATCACCGCGCCGCCGGAGAGATTGCCCGGGCTGCCCTGCAAGAAGACGCTCACGCCATCGCCGTCTCCTCCTACCAGGGCGGCCACGCCGAATTCTTTCCCTACCTGCTCAACCTTCTCCGGGCACAGGGAGGTGAGTCGATCCAGCTCTTCGGCGGCGGTGGCGGCGTCATCACACCGCAGGAAATCGAAACCCTGCACGCCTGCGGCGTAGCCCGCATCTACTCCGTCGAAGACGGGCAAACGATGGGCCTGCAAGGGATGATCGACGACCTGCTAACGCGCCTCACTGCCCGGCTGCCCATACCTGAACCCCTGGGGCTGTCCAGTCTGGCAGATGTCTCCCGTGGCAAACACCACGCGCTGGCGAGGCTCATCACAGCACTGGAAGAATCATCCTGTCCCGCTGAATGTCTCGCCGCGCTGCACAATCCCCGAAGCCACCCTGCGGCTCCTGTCGTCGGCATCACCGGCACGGGTGGCGCGGGAAAATCCTCGCTCACGGACGAACTGGTTCGTCGCTTCCGGCTCGACCAGGATGACCGGCTAAAAATCGCCATCCTGTCCATCGACCCCTCCAGACGCCGCACGGGCGGAGCCTTGCTGGGCGACCGCATCCGCATGAACGCGATAGATCACCCCAATATCTACATGCGCTCACTGGCCACCCGGGATTCGGGCAGTGAGCTGTGTTCTGCCCTGCCAGAGGTGATCGCTGCCTGCCGCTTCGCCGGTTTCGATTTGATTCTCGTGGAAACCGCCGGCATCGGCCAGGGCGATGCCGCCATTGTGCCAATGGCCGACACATCGCTCTACGTCATGACACCAGAATTCGGCGCGGCCAGCCAGCTCGAAAAGATCGACATGCTCGACTACGCCGATTTCATCGTTCTCAACAAATTCGACCGCCAGGGCGCAGAAGATGCCCTGCGCGATGTCCGGAAACAGGTGCAGCGCAACCGGCAGCGTTTCGACAAAAGCCCCGAAACCATGCCGGTATTCGGCTGCATGGCGGCCCGCTTCAACGATGATGGCGTCACGGCACTCTATCAAGCCCTGGCCGAACGCCTGGCATCCCTTGGCCTGCCTCTCGAAAAAGGGAAACTGCCTCGCACCGGCATCCGCCATTCCACGCAACAGCACAGCATCGTGCCGCCGGAACGCACCCGCCACCTCGCCGACATTGCCACCACGATACGAAACCATCATCAACACGCCGCTGCTCAAGCCACGATCGCCCGCGAGTGCCAGGCACTTCGCCTGTCACAATCCATGCTTCGCACCGCAGGAAAAACCGTAGCGGCCGAAGACATCGCGGCAGTTCTGGCAGAAAAGGAAGCCCGGCTCGACCCCGCTGCACGAAAGCTTCTGACGAACTGGCCCGCAATAAAAGAGGCATACCGGGGCGAAGCGCACATCGACACGGTACACGGCCAGAAAATCGCTACCGCATCGGATACGCTCACCCCGTCCGGCACGAAAATCCCGAGAGTCGCACTCCCCGGGTTAACTGACGAAGGAGACATCCTGAGTTTTCTGATGCGAGAAAACCTCCCCGGCCACTTTCCCTACACTGCAGGTGTCTTCCCGTTCAAACGTGATGACGAAGAACCCACACGCATGTTTGCCGGTGAAGGCGATGCGTTTCGCACCAACCGGCGTTTCCACCAGCTCTCCGGAAATCTTTCCGCCCAACGGCTATCGACTGCCTTCGATTCCGTCACCCTCTATGGTGGCGACCCGGACGAACGGCCCGACATCTACGGCAAGATCGGCAATGCAGGAGTTTCCGTCGCCACGCTAGACGATCTCAAAGTGCTTTACTCCGGTTTCGACCTGTGTGCGCCCTCCACATCCGTATCCATGACCATCAACGGCCCGGCCCCTGTTTTGCTGGCCATGTATTTCAACGTCGCCATCGACCAGCAGATCGGGCAATTCCTCGCCAGCCACGGACGCCCGCCGGATGACGCAGAAACGCAGGCCATCCGGCAACAGGTTCTCGGCGTCGTGCGCGGTACGGTTCAGGCAGATATTCTCAAGGAAGACCAGGGCCAGAACACCTGTCTGTTCTCGACGGAATTCGCACTGAAAATGATGGGGGATATCCAGGCGTATTTCATCCGTCACAAGATAAAAAACTTCTACTCAGTCTCGATCTCCGGCTACCACATCGCCGAGGCTGGCGCGAATCCAGTCACCCAACTGGCCTTCACGCTGGCCAACGCCTTCACCTACGTCGAATCCTCCCTGGCACGCGGCATGGCCATCGACGACTTCGCCCCCAACCTCTCCTTTTTTTTCAGCAATGGCATGGATGCGGAATATGCCGTCATCGGCCGTGTCGCCCGGCGCATCTGGGCCATTGCCATGAGAAATCATTACGGCGCGAACGAGCGTGGACAGAAACTCAAATACCACATCCAGACCTCCGGCCGCAGCCTTCACGCCCAGGAAATGGATTTCAACGACATCCGCACCACCCTGCAGGCACTGATCGCCAGCAACGACCACTGCAACTCCCTGCACACCAATGCCTACGACGAGGCCATCACCACCCCCACCGAAGCATCGGTGCGACGCGCACTGGCGATCCAGCTCATCATCAACCGCGAATGGGGGCTTTCAAAAAACCAGAATCCAAACCAGGGAGCCTTCATCATCGAGGCACTGACCGGTCTTGTCGAAGAAGCCGTACTCCGCGAATTCGACGCCATCGCCTCACGGGGTGGCGTGCTCGGTGCCATGGAAACCGGCTATCAGCGTGGCCGGATACAGGAAGAATCCTTACTCTTCGAGCGTCAGAAACACGAAGGCAGCATACCCGTCATCGGCGTCAATACCTTCCTCGCCCCCGGAGCCTCCGCCCTGCCGCACGACAACGTACCGCTGACCCGATCAACCCCGGGCGAAAAGGAATCGCAACTACGCCGCCTGAAGGCATTTCACGCACTGCATTCAAACGAATCAGCCTACTGGCTGGCACAACTGAAACAGACCGCACTCAGCGGCGAAAACACTTTTGAAACACTGATGGAAGCCGTCCGGCACTGCTCACTGGGACAAATCACGGCAGCCCTGTACGAAGCCGGCGGGCAGTACCGGCGAAGCATGTAAGCAGCGAACCGAAAATGGCAAACTGAAATTTGTTGACAAGCGGATTCAAAGTGCGTAAAAAGCCCGCGATGTTTGTTTTAATCAAGATCGGCTGCCGTATCGAAAGATTCCCAGCGTCTTCAGGCGGGTCACCACTTGGCGATTTCCGTAGCTGTAGCGAACTTGAATCACAAACATGCCCCGGTCTGTTTTTCAGCATGTCGGGTTTGTGTGTTTTTTTTAAGGAATAGGTTTTATGGCACAAGGTACTGTCAAGTGGTTCAACGACGCCAAGGGTTTTGGCTTCATTACTCCGGATGATGGCAGCGAGGATTTGTTCGCTCACTTCTCCGCCATCAACATGGCCGGCTTCAAGTCCCTGAAAGAGGGCGAAAAGGTCACGTTCGAAGTAGTGCAAGGCCCCAAGGGCAAGCAAGCTTCCAACATCCAGAAGCCCTGAGGACAAACTGATCTTCTGATCAGTTGATCCCGTTGATCCCATACGCTTTCTAATCAGAGCGTCCAGGATTTCAGCCCGTCAGCACGAAAATGCTGACGGGCTTTTTCTTTCTTGCCCTGACAGCAATACGCAGTAAAATCATCGGTTGTCCGAAACTCACTCCGGCATCCCGGATTTCAGACGTCATGAAAAACCGAACCACGGCCTCTCCCCCGCCCGCACTCCCCGCATTCCGCTATCACCTGCAGGGAAACGACGGACTGTTTCGCCCCATCCCCTTTCTGTTCGTAACCGACCGGATGCACCAGGAAATCTCCGCCGAACGCCAGAAAATACTGGAAATCACGGCAACAGAAAGACGGGAGCGACAAATCAAGCTGCTCGAACGCTACGACCCCAACCGCAGCTCAACCGCCTTCAATGACATGCTGAACCTTTTCAACCCAGGTTCAAAGTGAGCAAACGAAAGCCTCCTGCCCGCCCCACCCGCCAGCCTTCCACTCCGCCCCTTTTTGACTTGCCAGGCCTGGATCGCCTGATCCCACCATCACTCGCCCACTGGCGTCCTCTGCTGACCGAAGGGTTGGCTTTTTTCCTGGCTCAACTACCTCCGAATCGGCAGATTGAGCTCGTCAATGAGCAACTGGCTCTGGCAAGCAGCGCAAACGGAGATACCGCCCGGCGTCTCGTCGCCCTGCTGACGCAATGCCCGACCCTGCACAAACTCGGACAAGTCATCGCCCGCCACCCCCGGCTCGACCCGGATTTGCGGCGGCAACTGCAACAACTCGAATCCCTGCCATCCACCACCGACCCGACGCGGCTCGCCACGCGCATCGCCGAGGAACTGTTGCGATACCACGGCCCCGGCAGCCTCAACGAAATTGAGATCGGGCAAACCCCACTGGCGGAAGGTAGTGTCGCCGTTGTCACCCCCTTTCAATTCACCCGGCAAGGCAAACGCCAGGAAGGCGTATTCAAGCTGCTCAAGCCCGGCATCCGGGAACAACTCGATACCGAGCTGGGCATTCTCGTCACTCTCGCCCCCTGGCTTGAAACCCGCAGCCTTGAACTGGGCCTGCCTCCCGTCGACTATGTCGACCTGCTCCAGACCGTACACCGGCTGATGATGAGCGAAGTCCGCCTCGACCTCGAACAGCATCACCTGAGCCTCGCCGCCCGGCAGCATGAACGGCTGCAGCAGGTAACTATCCCCCGCCTGCTGCCCTGGTGCACCCCGAACATGACGGCCATGACGCGCATCCATGGCCAAAAAATCACCGACGCAATACTCTCGCCCGGGCAGCGTCAGCATCTGGCCAACACCCTGATTTCCGCCCTGCTCGGACACGTCTTCTGGAACCGGGACGAATACGCCATGGTGCATGCCGATCTACATGCAGGCAATCTCTTCGTCACCGACGACGGCCAGCTCGCCGTACTCGACTGGAGCCTCACGGCCACCCTGACCCGCGCCCATCGGCAAGCCCTGGTCAGCATCGTTCTCGGCGGCATCCTCCTGGATGCGGCCAGAATCCGCCAGGCCGTAGCCGAACTCAGCTCGCTCGAAGCTGACGACACTCGCCTGGGCCACCACGTCGAGGCCGCACTCGACCGTATTGTCCTGCAAGGCCAAACGCCCGGGTTTGACTGGCTGCTCAAGCTCTTCGACGACCTCGCCCTGCATGCCTCGGCCAGCTTCTGGGACGACTTCGTCCTCTTGAGGAAATCCTGGCAATCGCTATCCGGCGTCATTCATGACCTGGCAGGAAAAAATACCTCACCCGATCCGCAACTCACCCGGCTTGCCCTGCAAAGCTTCCTGGCCGAACTTCCCGATCGCACGATGGCTGCCCCGGATTCCGCTGATTTTTCCACGCACGTCTCCAATCTCGACCTGCTGACGCTGGCCATTTCCCCCGCCCTGATCTCCCTGCGATGGTGGAACCGCTGGGCAGGCAAAGGACACTGAAACACACCCGATGCCCGATAAAAATCGGCATTGACAGCCCCCCGCTCATTCCATCATAATGATAACTGTTCTCATTTATACAAAGACAGGATAACGATGAAGACCGCCCGCAAACTCACGATTGCCGCACTGTTTTGCCTTTCCGGCCTGCTGGCGACTTCCGCCCTGGCGGCCGAATACCCGATCGGAACGCCGCAACAGCGTTTCGGCATGGAAATCAGCGCGGTCTATCTCCAGCCCATCACCATGGAGCCGGAAGGCATGATGAAAAAAGCCGAGGAGTCAGATATTCACATCGAGGCAGACGTCCGCGCCCTGGCCAATAACCCCAACGGTTTCGAGGAAGGAGCCTGGATTCCCTACCTGATGATCAAGTACGAAGTCAGCAAAATTGGCGGCAGCCAGAAAACCAGCGGTGATTTCATGCCCATGGTCGCCAATGATGGCCCGCACTACGGCGAAAACATCAAGCTCTTTGGCCCGGGCAAGTACCGTGTCAAATACACCATCCTGCCGCCCTCGGAGAACAAACACGCCCACTTTGGCCGCCACACCGACCGCCAGACGGGCGTTCGCCCCTGGTTCAAGCCTTTCGATGTCGAATATGAATTCACCTACGTCGGCATCGGCAAGAAGGGTGGGTATTGAGCATGAGCAGCAAGATCAAACACTGGTCTGCCGCCTTGTTGCTCGCGGGCCTGAGTCAGGCGGGGTTGGCCGCAGCGGATGAAATCACCCTGCAAAAACTGCTCAACCGTCTGGAAAAGCTGGAGGCCCGTAATCTCGAACTGGAAGGGGAAATCAAGGCACTCAAGCAGGAAAACCAGAAAGTAGCCGAAAGCCTGGATAGCCCCCGACTTTCCGAAAACGAGCCGGAGCTGACGACACGTCTCAAGGCCGTCGAAAAAGACACGTTAGACATGAAAAAATCGGCGAAGCTGGCCGACCATCTCGAAGGCGTAAAGGTTAGCGCAGCATTGGCCACCGTCGCCCAAAAAGCCTGGGGCCTGCCGGAAGGGCTGGAAAACGGCCCATCCCAGCTCAACTATCGGGGCGATGTGTCGGTGGAACTGCCCTTGTCTCCTGTCGGGGATATCGAACACAAATTGTTCGCGCATGTCCGCTTCGGGCAAGGGCTGGGCATGAATGCCGCCTTCAGCGACCTGGGCTATTTTTCCAGTGCCCCCAATGCCCTGGCTTTCCGGGCTTCAGGCTCCAACCCGGATGACTCCGTCGCCATCCTCGGCCAGGCCTGGTATCAGGCCGCCATTCCCCTGCCTTTCATGGGATTCAAACCACATTCCCGCGAAACGCTGGAGCTGACCTTCGGCAAGATGGACATCTTCGGTTTTTTTGACCAGAACGCCGGTAGCGGCGATGAATCAAAACAATTCCTGAACTCCGCTTTCGTGCACAACCCCCTGCTCGATGCCGGAGGTGAAACCGGTGTGGATGCCAATGGATTCCAGCCAGGATTCATCGCGGCCTACCGTAATGTCACCAACAAATCCGAGCCATGGAAACTCTCCCTGGGCATTTTTGGCTCGGGCAAACGCGGAGCGAATTACCAACGCAGCCTGACTTCTCCGCTACTCATGGCGCAGGCAGAAAAACAACTTCGCCTATTTGACGGGCTGCCAGGCAATTATCGGCTTTATGCCTGGAATCACAGCCAGGGCAATAATTTCGACGGCGCGACGGCACGACACCGGGGAGTGGGCGTCTCGGTTGATCAGCGCGTCGACGATGGCATCACCCTCTTCGGGCGTTACGGCAAGCTATTCAAGGGTGAGCTGCCATTCAACCAGGCCCTCACACTGGGTGCAGAATTTGACGGCAGCTACTGGGGGCGTGGCGCGGATACGGTTGGTGTTTCGACGGGCTGGCTGCACAGCGGCACCGCCTATCGCAGCGGCCCCAATGGCAGCAGCTGCCCTGGTGGTTACGATGCGATGGGCCTGTGCAACAGCCTGCTGACCACTTTCACACCCAAAGGCAATGAGCATGTGACCGAGGTTTATTACCGCTACCGAATCTCGCCCCAGTTCGACCTGTCCCCGGACTTCCAGGTCATCACCCGTGGAGGCGGCAATCCCGACGCGCGTGTTGCCAAGGTTCTCTCCCTGCGCGCCAACATTGCCTATTGATGCGCCACCCCACCCCTTCCGCGAGCTCACCCTCATGAAAACGACTCAACTGACCCGCTCATTTTTCCTTGTTCTCGGAATGCTGTTGACCGCTTCCACCACGCCCGCAATGGCGGCTGACATGCCGACGTATAACCTGACCATCCGCGCGGGACGATTCATCCCCGACACGGTCGAAGTCGCGGCCAACACCAAGTTTCGCCTGCTCATCAAGAATGAAGGGCCGGGAGCCGAAGAATTTGAAAGCGTGGAATTGAGGAAAGAAAAAGTCCTGGCTGCCGGAGCATCGAGCTTCATCATTTTCCAGCCCCTCAAGCCAGGCAGCTATGACTTCTTCGGAGAATTCCATCCCGAAACCGCGAAAGGTCGCATCGTCGCCAAGTAACCTCCGGTAGCCAGCCTCATGCCAGCCAATCCGCCCCTCGCCACGCCAAACGCTCCTGCCCCGGGAGCCATCCCCACCTCACGCCCCTGGCTGGAACGCCTGGGGCTCGCGATGGTGCGCCACAAACGCACCATTCAGATCATCCAGTGGTCGGTTGTCGTGTTCTACATGGCCCTGGTCATCGCGCCCGCCTTCCAGCCCATCCCCCCGGAAGGCGCGCATTTGTGGAACAACCTGCGCCTCTTTGCCCAGCTTCTGTTCTGGGGCATCTGGTGGCCGGGCGTGATGCTGACCACCCTGCTCTTTGGTCGCATCTGGTGCGGCGTCTTTTGTCCGGAAGGCACGCTCACCGAATGGGCCAGCCATCGCGGCCTGGGACGCCCCGTTCCGCGCTGGCTCAAATGGAGCGGCTGGCCCTTCGTCGCCTTCGCCTGCACAACGCTTTATGGCCAACTGGTCAGCGTGTATGAATACCCCCAGGCCGCCCTGCTCGTGCTGGGCGGCTCCAGCGTCGCAGCCATCGCCATCGGCCTCATGTACGGTCGCGGCAAACGCATCTGGTGCCGCCATCTGTGCCCTGCGGGTGGCGTCTTTGCCCTGCTTTCCCGCTTTTCTTTCGTACATTTCAAGGTTGACCGCGCCACCTGGGACGAGGCGGGGAGCGCGTCGAAACGCAAGACCATCACCATTGCGCCGGTCAATTGCGCCCCGCTCGTCGACATTCGCCGGATGACCAGTGCAGCCGACTGCCATGCCTGCGGCCGCTGCGCCGGACACCGCGACGCCGTCACCCTCTCGGCCCGCGCGCCCTGGCAGGAAATCCTCGCACCCGACAGCAAGGCATCGACCAGCGAAGCCCTGACGCTGATTTTCGGCGTACTGGGCATCGCCTCCGCCGCCTTCCAATGGACCGTCAGCCCCTGGTTCATCCAGACCAAGATGGCCATTGCCAACTATCTCGTCGACCACGACCACTTCCTGCTGCTCGGAGACGACGCCCCCTGGTGGCTGCTGACGCATTACCCCGACGCCAATGACGTCTTCACCTGGCTGGATGGGCTAATGGTCATTGGCTACATCGTCGGCATCGGTTGCCTCATCGGCTTCCTGGTCTGGCTGGGCCTTCGCCTGGCAGCCCTTTGCCTGCGAAGCCCCAGCCTCAGCTGGCAACGACTGACACTCGCCCTGGTCCCCCTGGCCGGGATGAGCGTTTTCATCGGCCTGACCATGCTGACCGTCACCCTTCTCAAGGCCGAAGGCTGGCTGATCCCCTGGCTAGCTCAACTGCGTATTGGCCTGATGGGGCTGGCCATCCTTGCCTCGGCAGGCATGGGTGTGCGCCTTGTCATGCAGCAAAACGACAACGGCAGCAGCTGGCTGGGTCGCCTGGCTGCTGCCGTCCTCTTCCTCACGGCTCCCGCCATCGTCGGCGGAAGCTGGTATGTCGTTTTCTTCGTCTGGTAAAAACCCCCGAAATCAGAATGCCGGCTTGTTGCCGGCTTCTGCGTAGGCCTTGATGCCGTTGAGGATTTCCTGCTTGGCATCTTCGACACCGGCCCAGCCCGACACTTTGACGAACTTGCCTGGTTCCAGATCCTTGTAATGCTCGAAGAAATGGGAAATCTTGTCGCGCATGATCTGGGGAAGATCGAGATAGCTGTTGATGTCCTGATACATCGGCGTGAGCTTGGTCACGGGCACGGCCAGCAGCTTGGCATCTTCACCGGCTTCATCCGTCATCTTCAGGATGCCGATCGGACGGCAGCGCACCACAACGCCCGGCGGCAGGGAAAACTGCGACACCACCAGCACATCCACCGGATCGCCATCGCCCGCGATGGTATGCGGAATGTAGCCGTAATTACAGGGATAATGCATGGCGGTCGACATGAAGCGATCGACGAAAATCGCGCCGGATTCGTCATCGACTTCGTACTTGATCGGATCAGAGCGCATCGAAATTTCGATGACGACATTGAAATCGTTCGGCAAATCCTTGCCTGATGAAACGCGATCGAGACCCATGTTTTTTCTGCTCCGGAAATTGGTTAATCTGCAATTATAACGATCTAACGATCAGGGCGTGATAATTCACGGCAGATCGACGAAAATGCCGGAAACACGCCAAAAGAACGACATGACACACACCACCGACTATGGAAACGGCATCATCGCCATCGACTCCGGCTACCACCGGCCCGATTTCGACGCCATTCACCTGGTAATCGCCGGAAACCGTGCCGCCCTGATCGACACCGCCACCAATGCAGCCGCCCCCCGGGTCATGTCCGCACTGCAGCACTACGGCATCCCCCCCGAACAGGTCGAGGCCATCATCCTCACGCACATCCACCTCGATCACGCGGGAGGAGCCGGGCTCCTCATGTCGCAATTCCCCAATGCCCGGCTCTACGTACACCCCCTCGGCGCGCGACACATCGCCAACCCGGAAAAGCTGCTGGCTGGCACAGCCGCCGTCTATGGCGAGGAGCAAACCCGGACGCTCTACGGCACACTGCTACCTGTTGAGTCTGCCCGCATCGTTGCCGTGGAGCACGGGCAAACCCTGAGCCTCGGTGGCCGCGAATTACTGATGCTGCACACTCCCGGCCACGCACGCCACCACATCTGCATCCGCGACGGCCAGACCGGCCACTTTTTTACCGGCGACACCTTCGGCATCTCCTACCGCGAGCTCGACCATGACGGTCGCAACTTCATCTGCCCCACCTCAACCCCCGTCCACTTCGACCCCGACGCCTTGCACCGATCCATCGACCTCCTGATGTCCTACCAACCCCGGGCGATGTATCTGACGCACTACGGAAAAATCCAGGACATTCCACGCCTTGCTGCCGACCTGCACCGGCTGATCGACCAACTGACTGATCTCGCCCGCCCGCTGGCCCGGGCAGGTGAGCAACGCCATGAACTGCTCAAGAAAGCCATCGGACAGATGCTCGTGACCGAAGCCCGGCGCGAACACTGGGGCACACAAGATGAAGACCTGCTCACTCTGCTCGCCATGGATATTGACCTGAATGCCCAGGGACTGGCCGTCTGGCTGGACACACAAATCCCCCACTAAAAAATACTCAATACAGGACTGCATCATGCTCGACCTCCAGCTTCTTCGCACCCAGCTCGACGCCGTCGCCGCCCGGCTCGCCACGCGCGGCACCACCCTCGACAGCACCGCATTCCAGGCTCTCGAAGACGAACGCAAAGCCTTGCAAACCCGTACCCAGGAACTCCAGGCCAGGCGCAACAGCCTCTCCAAACAGATCGGCATACTCAAATCCCGGGGCGAAGATATCGCTCCGGTGATGACCGAAGTCGCTGGTCTGGGCGATGCGCTGAAGGCGGACGAAGAAGCCCTCGCCACACTGCTGAGCCGCTTCAATGACTTCGTTGCCATCCTGCCCAACCTCCCGCATGAAAGCGTACCCGTAGGGCGAGACGAAACCGGCAATGTCGAAGTCCTGCGCTGGGGCACGCCCCGAAGTTTCGATTTCCCGGCCAAGGATCATGTCGAGATCGGCGAAGGGCTAGGTGGTCTGGATTTTGAAACCGCCACGAAAATCTCCGGCAGCCGCTTCTCCCTCATGAAAGGCGGCATTGCCCGCCTGCATCGCGCCCTGGCCCAGTTCATGCTGGACACCCACAGCGGCGAACACGGCTACACCGAGGTATACACCCCCTACCTGGTTAACCCCGACAGCATGTTCGGCACAGGCCAACTACCCAAATTTGAAGAAGACCTCTTTCAGGTTCCCCGCAGCGACGGCACGAAACTCTATCTGATTCCGACCGCCGAGGTTCCCGTGACCAACATCGTCCGCGACGAAATTCTCGCCGCCGACACCCTGCCGCTGAAATTCGTCTGCCACACACCCTGTTTCCGTCCGGAAGCCGGCCCCTCTGCCCGCGACACACGCGGCATG
>CAZFPI010000003.1:41882-69186 GCA_964521075.1 uncultured Sterolibacterium sp. | reverse complement strand
TTCAGAATCGTCCAGCCGTCCCAGTCGCCTTCGGCCATGCCATCTCCGATGCCCACGATGGGGTATTTGTCGGCCAGATTGGCCAGGTAATCGGCAAAGCCGGCGGAGGTCAGCTCCAGCTTTTCGGAGGCCAGCACATATTTTCCGTTCTTGAAGAATTCGGAACTCGCGCAATCGAGGCCCAGCACGACATCTTGCCCGGGTGTGTAACCGGCAGTTTCGATCGCCTTGAGGATCAACTCGATGGCTTCGTCATTGCCCGCGACATTAGGGGCGAACCCCCCTTCGTCACCGACGGTCGTCGGGTAACCCTTTTTGTCGACCAGTTTCTTCAGGTGATGGAACACCTCTGCGCCACAACGCAGGGCTTCGCGGAAACTGCCCACGCCCACGGGCAGAATCATGAATTCCTGAATATCGAGGTTGTTGTTGGCATGCGCGCCGCCATTGATGACGTTCATCATCGGTACGGGCATGGACATGGGGCCCGAGCCACCAAAATAACGATACAGCGGCAGACCGGATTCTTCAGCAGCGGCCTTGGCCACGGCCATCGAGACGGCCAGCATGGCATTGGCCCCCAGGCGGGATTTGTTCTCGGTATCGTCGAGGTCGATCAGCACCTTGTCGATGAAAGCCTGCTCCTCGGCATCCAGGCCGATGATGGCTTCGGATATCTCGGTATTTACATTCTCGACGGCGCGCAACACGCCTTTGCCAAGATAGCGTTCGCCATCACCATCACGCAGTTCGATGGCTTCACGCGAGCCAGTCGAAGCACCGGAGGGAACGGCCGCCCGGCCCATGACGCCAGACTCGAGCAAAACATCCGCCTCGACCGTAGGGTTGCCGCGAGAATCAAGAATTTCGCGGGCGACGACATCAACAATGGCGCTCATGAGATTTCCTTATAAAAAAACAAAAACAGGTCTGCCTTCGTGGCAAACGCTCAAAAAAACCGATGATTACATCACCGCCAGGCCATTGCGCTTGACCAGTTGATCGAGGTCGCGCAGCCCTTCAAGCAATGGTTTCATGCGCCCAAGCGGCCAGGCATTCGGGCCGTCTGAAAACGCATGCTCAGGATCAGGATGGGTTTCCATGAAAAGACCAGCCACCCCCACTGCCACCGCCGCACGGGCCAGCACCGGCACGAATTCGCGCTGGCCGCCGGAGCTCGTCCCCTGCCCGCCTGGCAGTTGAACCGAATGGGTGGCATCAAATACGACAGGGCAAGCAGTCTGGCGCAGGATAGCCAGAGAACGCATATCGGAGACGAGATTGTTGTACCCGAAACTTGCCCCGCGCTCACAAACCAGGATGTTGTCTTGCCCACCATTGGCCGCACGCGCCTTGGCTACGACCTGAAGCATGTCAGCCGGGGCCAGGAACTGGCCCTTTTTGATATTCACCGGCTTGCCGCAACGGGCCACGGCCTCGATGAAATCCGTCTGGCGGCAAAGAAAGGCGGGCGTCTGCAGCATATCGACTACGGCCGCGACCGGGGCTATCTGGCTGATTTCATGCACATCGGTCAGTACCGGCACACCGATTTCGCGGCGCACCCCGGCAAGAATGTCCAGCCCCTCGTCGATGCCCGGCCCGCGTGGTGATTGCCCCGAGCTGCGGTTGGCCTTGTCGAAAGAGGATTTGTAGACGAAGGGAATACCCAGCGCGGCGCAGATCTCTTTGAGTTCGCCTGCCGTATCGAAAGCCATCTGGCGCGATTCGATCACGCAAGGGCCGGCAATCAGGAAGAAGGGGTGAGCCAGACCGACGTCAAAACCACAGAGTTTCATTGCATGTTCCGCCACAGACCGTTTCAGGCCTTGCGCCGGGCGGCCAGCGCCGCCTTGACGAAGGAAATGAACAGCGGATGCCCCTGACGCGGGTTCGAGGTGAATTCGGGGTGGAACTGACAGCCGACAAACCAGGGGTGGGCATTTTCGCCCTCACGGGGCAGCTCGATCATCTCGCACAGGGCCTTGCCTTCTGCGGAGACACCGGACACCCGCAGCCCGGCCTGCTCCAGACGGGGCAGGTAGGCATTATTCACCTCGTAGCGGTGGCGGTGACGTTCGACGATCTGTGCCGCGCCGTAGATCTCGCGCGCCAGAGAGTCGTCCGCCAGCTTGCAGGATTGGCCGCCCAGACGCATCGTACCGCCGAGATCGGATTGCGCGTCGCGCTGTTCGATGCGGCCTTCGCGATCCAGCCATTCGGTAATGAGAGCGACCACCGGGTGCGGCGATTGTGCGTCGAACTCGGTACTGTGCGCCCCGGCCAGCCCGGCTACATCGCGGGCAAACTCGATGACGGCCAGCTGCATTCCGAGACAGATCCCCAGGTAAGGAATCTTGTTCTCACGCGCATGGCGAATCGCCATCAGCTTGCCTTCCGTGCCACGGCGGCCAAAGCCTCCCGGGACGAGAATGGCATCCATGGCCGCCAGCGCGCCGGTCCCGTCCTTTTCGATCCCCTCGGAATCGATGTAGTGGATCCTGACCTTGCTGAGTGTATGAATCCCCGCATGGGTCAGGGCTTCGATCAGCGACTTGTAGGATTCCGTCAGATCGACGTATTTCCCCACAAAGGCGATATTCACTTCGTGCTGCGGATGCTGGAGTGCTTCGACCAGCTTCTTCCACACAGACAGATCGGCCGCCCGGGCCAGAATGCCGAGTTTGTGGCAAACGATTTCATCCAGCATCTGGTCATGCAGCATGCCCGGAATCTGGTAGATGCTGTCTGCGTCGATCGCGGAAATCACGGCCTCGGGCTGGACGTTGGTAAAGAGGGAAATTTTTCGGCGTTCATCCGCCGGAACAGGCCGGTCTGCACGACACAGCAGGATATCCGGCTGGATGCCGATTTCACGCAGCTCCTTGACGGAATGCTGCGTCGGCTTGGTTTTCAGCTCGCCCGCCGTGCCGATCCAGGGCAGGAGAGTAAGGTGAATGAAACAGCTATTGTTGCGCCCCTCCTCGATGCCCATCTGACGGATGGCTTCCAGAAAGGGGAGAGATTCAATGTCACCCACCGTGCCGCCGACTTCGACGATGGCCACATCCGCACCTTCCGCCCCGCGCTTGACGTAGGTTTTGATCTCGTCGGTGATGTGCGGAATGACCTGAACGGTCTTGCCAAGATACTCGCCCCGCCGTTCTTTCTTGATGACGGACTCGTAGATCTGGCCAGTGGTGAAGTTGTTGCGCTTACCCATCCGGGCACTGGTGAACCGCTCGTAATGACCAAGATCAAGGTCAGTCTCGGCCCCGTCTTCCGTCACGAACACTTCACCATGCTGAAACGGCGACATCGTGCCGGGATCAACATTGATGTAAGGGTCAAGCTTCAGATGAGTAACCCGAATACCACGGGATTCGAGGATCGCGCCCAACGACGCGGCAGCGATGCCTTTGCCCAGAGAGGACACGACACCACCGGTAACGAAAACATATTTGGCCATGGAAACGCCGCAAGCGTGAAAGCGAAATCATAGCCGAAAGTGCCTCGCCGCTCAATCCTTTCAGGCCATTTCAAGCCATTTCAGGGCAGACAGCACGACAAGGACACCCAGAATCATCTTCCGGCCAAAAACCATGCCCACGATTTAACCTATTGATCCGGCGAACAAATGATCCGGCGCACAAATGCAAATGTATGAAGCCGTCGCCCCGGCGAAAGCCGGGGCCCAGGGGGGGGGAAGCCAGTCCGTCACTGGATTCCGGCGTTCGCCGGAATGACGATTCCGAATTAATCAGCACATCCCTGGGTTTAATGCATCAATGCGTGAAACGCGAACCTTCCTTTTCGGTCACAAGCCCCTCTCCGGAAAACTCGTGACTGAAGGCAGCCTGCTGGGCTTCGACGATTTCTCCGAATTGACGCAACATGCGCGACAGATGGCTGGTCACTATCGGGTCGGCCGGGAGAACACAGCGGGCGCACAGGGTATTCTCATGAAGAAAGAGGTGCAGCGGGCCCAAACTGATATTGACGGTATTAAGTTTGGTCATCAGGCTGGGCGTCTCCTCCAGATCGTCGACCAGCGGCGAGAACAGGCTGATTGTCCCTGCCGCCTCATGCGCTGTAATGACAATGGGCAAATCACCATAACGCACCACCAGATCGCCGTCCTGATCGTAATCCAGCCCGGGTATCCCCGTCACTTCCCGCACGACTGATCGCAAATCCTGCTCATCAGGCTGGGGCAAGACATCCCGGCTTTCAGCCGGATGGCGCGCCAGACCGAGTCCAAGAATGAACACCGGCGAGCCCTCACCGTCAAAGGCTTCGTAATCCAGACGATGCGGATGAGTCACACCGAGCACATCCACCAGGGTACGCGTCACAAAACTGGCCACCGAGGAGAAGTCTGCGGGCGAGCCAAATTCGATGTAGTGATTGGGCGAACCATCCGGGTCTTTCTCGGGGGTCGCCTCATCCGGTGCTCCGGTTGGAGCAAGCCAGCCCAGTGCTGCCAGCCGGGCATGCTGCTGCTCGTCGAATTGCTGGTCGGCAGGCAAAAAGGCATTGCTGGTCGTCTCAACCCGCAAACCGTAATGTCCCTGAGCCAGAAAGCGGATAAAGTGATCCGAGCGTTTCAGCGTCAACACCAGGCAATACTCATCCGGCAACTCACCCAGAGCCTGGGCAAGCCGGCCGGTAAAGACCGGCCATTCGCGTGACACCCGTGGCCGGGGAGGCGGCGGATTTACACTCTCGCCGCCACCGCCACTGATGACACTGACAGCCTCTCCGGCCAGCTTCTTCCCTGATGCCTTCGTTTTCACTGGCGTCTTTTTCTTGTCGTCCGCAGCAGCGGACCGGGAGGGCGATTTTTTATCCGTGTTCGGGGTACGGGGCTTATCCATCACGCTCTCCTTTCAGTGCAAAACCATGGAGCATGTCATTGCAGCACACCCGGCATCTACGCATGCTCCGGATGACAGGCAGTATATACTCCGGCCCCGACAGTCTCACAACATGAGACAGCAAATCACCGGACGACGACAAATGCCGCTCAACGAACGCATCTACACCCTGGAAAATCTGCTGAAGAACCGAAAAATCACTTCATTTTCCCTGATGCAAGAGCGCACCGGGGCTTCTCGGGCAACGCTCTACCGGGACATCCGGTTCATGCGCGACAGGCTACGCATGCCCATTGTCTTCGATCCAGTGCGGGATGGCTACCATCTTGAAGAATGCAAAAGTAGCAGCAAGATGCCGACACAAACCGAACTACCCGGGCTATGGTTCAACGAAACAGAAATCCACGCGCTGCTGACCATGCAGCAACTGATTTCCGGCCTGGATCGTGGCGGCCTGCTCGACAGACATCTCAAGCCGCTGATGGCCCGCCTGAAAGAACTGCTTGGCAGTGCCGATCACACTGCGGGCGAAGTGCAAAAACGCGTCAAGGTACTGGGCGCGCAAAGCCGGCACTTCCCTGCCCCGCACTTCGCCGCTGTAGGATCGGCACTTTTGCGCCGTCAACGATTGCTGATCCGCTATCGCGCCCGCTACAACGATGAACCAAGCGAGCGGGAGATCTCACCACAACGACTCGTGCACTACCGTGACAACTGGTATCTGGATGCCTGGTGCCACCTTCGTGAAGGCTTGCGCTGTTTTTCCGTAGATGCCATCGAACAAACCGAAATTCTGCCCCGGCAGGCGAAAAACATTTCCACCAAGGAACTGGACGAAATCCTCGGGAGTGGCTACGGCATCTTTTCGGGGCGTGAAGTGCAATGGGCCAAACTACGCTTCGGGCCAGAACGCGCCCGCTGGGTTCGTGCCGAATGCTGGCATCCGGAACAAAAATCCCGGACAGGGCCGGACGGCAGCTTCTTTCTCGAAATCCCCTACGCCCAGCCACAAGAACTGGTCATGGACATCCTGCGCCACGGCGCGGATGTGGAAGTCATCGCCCCGGAATCGCTGAGAATGCAAATCGCCAACCAGGCCCGTGCAATTGCCGCGAAATATGCAGGCTCCGGTCAAAAAACACCTGATGAAACTGATTGATGGAACTGATTGAAATTGCATCAACCCGTGATTTCTATTAGAATTGCGGGTTTTCCACCTTGCTCCACCCGAAACGCATGCGGGGGAGCTTTTTCCAAAAGGAGATTGCATGCGACATTATGAAATCGTATTCATCGTTCACCCGGACCAGAGCGAACAGGTTCCGGCGATGATCGACCGTTACAAGACACTCGTGTCTTCCCGTAATGGCAACATTCACCGCCTTGAAGACTGGGGCCGTCGCCAGATGGCTTACCCGATCCAGAAGGTTCACAAAGCGCATTATGTTCTGATGAACATCGAGTGCGATGCTGAAACCCTGGCTGAACTCGAACACGCCTTCAAGTTCAACGATGCCGTGCTGCGTCACCTGACGGTCAAAATGAAACAGGCTGCGACTACCCCTTCCCCCATGATGAAGGAAGAAAAATCCAGGTCGCTGACTGCTGCCGCGCAACAATCCGCCCAACCCACCCAGGCAGAAGCCCCGGCGAGTGCCTGAAGCCTCTACCGAAAACTGCACGAAGATCACCGGCAGCCTGCTTGAAGTCGCAGCGTTGCGATACACACCGGCCGGTGTGCCTGTCCTGAGCTTCAGGATCGGGCATCAGTCGGAACAGATCGAAGCTGGTATCCGGCGTGTGGTGGATTGTGAAATTCCGGCAATTGCCCTTGGCCCCAATGCACACCTGATGACAGATGCAAAACCGGGGGACAAGGTCAGGTTAACCGGGTTTCTCAGCGCAAAAAGTCTGAAAAGCAGGAGCCTGCTCCTGCATGTCAACGAGATCGAATTTCTGGAAGGAACAAAATAATGGCTTTCAAACCGAAGTCCAAGCCCGGCGCAAAGCGCAAGGATGACAAGGGCCGCGGCATGTTCAAGCGTCGCAAGTTCTGCCGTTTCACCGCAGAAAAAATTGCCGAAGTCGACTACAAGGATGTGGAAATCCTCAAGGATTTCATCACCGAAAACGCCAAGATCATGCCGGCGCGCATCACCGGTACGCGTGCCGGTTACCAGCGTCAGCTGTCGACGGCCATCAAGCGCGCACGCTTTCTGGCGTTGCTCCCCTACACCGATCTGCACGAATAAGCCGGAGACAAGACCATGCAAGTGATTCTGATGGAAAAGGTCGTAAACCTCGGCCAACTCGGCGATGTCGTCAAAGTCAAGGACGGCTACGCCCGTAACTTTCTCATTCCGCAAGGCAAGGCCAAGCGCGTGACGCCGGAAAACCTGGCAGCGTTCGAAACCCGCCGCGCCGAGCTGGAAAAGGCCCAGGCCGACAAGCTGGCCGCAGCCCAGGACAAGGCCACCAAGCTGGAAGGCCTGATGCTGCAAATCACCCGCAAATCTGGCGTGGATGGCCGCCTCTTTGGCTCAGTCACCAACGCTGACATTTCGGAAGCACTCAAGGCACAGGGCTACGCCATCGAAAAGGCGCAGATCCGCATGCCGATGGGGCTGCTCAAGCAAGTTGGCGACACCAAGATCGAACTGGGTCTGCATACCGACGTCGTCACGAGCATCACGGTTTCGATTCTCGGCGAGCACTGATCCGCTCTGCCAGATCGTCACACGCTGACGAAAGCAAGGAAAGGGCCGCCCGGGCGGCCCTTTTCCGTTGACGATCACATTAACGTTCAGAATGCCCCGCCCGGGGAACGCTGGCCGGCCTGTTTCTCACAGCTTTTCCCCAGTATTTCCACAATTTTTCCCCAGCATTTCCACCGGTTTTTCAACAGCCCTCCCCGAGGCCCCGGGGTACACTGTCTGCTGGCGCAACAGGAGATACCTGCATGAGTGACACGACGGAACAGCGATTTCAGGGAAAGCGGAAATTTTCGCCGCCGGAGGACCCTCAACTCAGCAGCCTCAAACTTCCGCCCCACTCCATCGAGGCCGAGCAATCCCTGATCGGTGGCCTGCTGCTGGACAACCCGGCTTGGGATCGTATCGCAGACATCGTCACAGAATCCGATTTTTACCGTGACGACCACCGGCGCATCTTTCGCCGTATCCAGGGGCTCATCGAACTGGGCCGCCCCGCCGACGTGGTGACCGTCTATGAATCCATCGAAAAACACAATGAAGTAGAACAAGCCGGCGGACTGGCCTATCTGGGCGAGATTGCCAACAATACGCCCTCTGCAGCCAATATCCGGCGTTATGCCGAAATCGTTCATGAACGTGCCGTATTGCGCCGCCTCGTCAGCGTCGGAGACGAAATTGCCGCCAGCGCGCTGAACCCGGCGGGCAAGGATGTCAAGCAGCTGCTCGATCAAGCCGAACAGCGCGTGTTCGAAATCGCCGAATCCGGCGCAAAAACCAGCCAGGGTTTTGTCGCCATCCAACCCCTGCTCGGAGAACTGGTCGAACGCATCCAGGAACTCTACGACTCCGACAATCCCTCCGAAATCACCGGCGTTCCCAGCGGCTTCACCGACCTCGACAAAATGACCTCGGGCATGCAGCCAGGCGACATGATCGTCGTCGCCGGACGCCCCTCCATGGGTAAAACAGCGTTCGCGCTCAACATCGCCGAACATGTCGGCGTCGACCTCGGCTTGCCTGTGGCCATTTTCAGTCTGGAAATGTCAGGCTCGCAACTGGCCATGCGTCTTCTTTCCTCGGTTGGGCGGCTCGATGCCCACCGGGTTCGCACCGGCAGGCTCTCCGACGACGAGTGGGACAAAATGACCGTAGCCTTGGGAAAACTCCACGCCGCCCCCATTCATATCGATGAAACCGGGGCCATCAACTCAACCGACCTGCGCGCCCGCGCCCGCAGGCTGGCGCGGCAGTTTGGCGGAAAGCTGGGCCTCATCGTCATCGACTACCTGCAACTGATGACCTCCAACCGTGACGGCGAAAACCGGGCGACGGAAATTTCCGAAATTTCCCGCTCGATCAAATCCCTGGCCAAGGAACTCAAGTGCCCCGTCATAGCACTCTCCCAGCTTTCAAGAAAGGTTGAGGAACGTACTGACAAACGCCCCCTGATGAGCGATCTGCGGGAATCCGGGGCCATCGAACAGGATGCTGACGTCATCTTGATGATGTATCGTGATGAATATTACAAGCCGGAAACCCAGGACAAGGGGCTGGCCGAAGTCATCATCGGCAAGCAGCGGAATGGCCCGACAGGTACGGTCAAGCTGACCTTCCTCGGGGAATACACCCGGTTCGAGAATACCGCGATGGGCGGGAGCGCCGGTTACTGATCTGAGTAGCCAGCACTACCCGCTGGGTGGCTGCCCGGCTCCCCTGGCACGGATTTTTTCTGGCGGAAAGTTCGCCTGGCCAGACACAGGTCTTCCCAGGCCCGGACCTTGTCGGCCAGGGTTCGCAAGAGATAGGCGGGGTGGTAAGTTACGACCAAAGAAATTCCCCGCACCTGAAACAGCTTGCCACGCGCATCGGCGATTTTGATTTCCTTTTGCAGCAGGCTCAGTGCCGCCGGGCGGCCAAGGGCCACGATCAATTGCGGCTGAAGCAGTGCGATCTGGCGATCCAGATAAGGTCGGCAAGCCGTAATTTCTGCCTCGGAAGGTGTGTTGTTCCCGGGCGGGTGGCATTTCACGGCATTGGTGATATACACATTTTCCCCACGCCGCAGACCAATGGCAGCCAGCATGGAATCCAGCAACTTGCCGGCCTGCCCGACAAAAGGCTCACCACGCGCGTCTTCTTCCGCCCCCGGGCCTTCGCCGACAAACAGCCAATCCGCAGACTCATCCCCCACGCCAGGAACGGCTTGCCGACGCTCACGGCACAAATCACAGGCACGGCAATCTGCGATGCTCGCACGCAACTGAGCCCAGTCCATTTGCGCGATGTGTGCAGCGCGGTCATTTTCCATCACCGGTGGCTCAAGCGGGGCGGAGGCCCCCTTCTGCGTATTCTGCCCGCCACGCAGTCTCCACAAGGGAGCCAGCCCCATCTCGCGCAGCACGGCAGCACGACGGCCAGAAACGGCATTATTCGGCATCAGAAATCCTTCGTCATCAACAGTGCCGCCTCACGGCTTCCCCCTCCGGGAGCCGGATAATAAGCTGCCCGTCGCCCACTTGGTTCAAAACCACAGCGTCGATACAAGGACTGGGCAACAGTGTTGGATTCCCGCACCTCAAGAAACAAGCGTTTTACCCCGGCTTCCTGCAGGGCGCACATCATTGCCTGCATCAGTTGCCCACCACGCCCCTGCCCCTGATGTGCCCGTGCCACACCGATAATCAGCAACTCGGCCTCATCGAGCACCACAGAAGTGATGACGTAGCCCTTCACACCCCCTGCATCCCGCAAAACCCAGCCACGATGCCCTGCCGCCATCGAACCGGCAAAATGGGCTCTGACCCAGGGAAAAAGGCTGATCCCTTGCTCAATCGCCCAGACTTCGTCGATATCCGACATGGTCATCGGCACGATCGAATCGTCCGTCGCACAGGCAATGAAGAATTTTTTTGTCATTTCTGGCAGGGTGTCACCTGAGACCGCCACGCGCCAGCCGCTCCGCCGTCGTCAAGGCGACCTTGTTGCGGACATAAAGCGGAGCCGCCCGGGCAAACTCAAGCCCTGCCCCCGCCTTCAGGTATGAAACCGCCCGTTGCGCCACCGCCCGGGCCGTGGGATTCAAGCCTGGAAGAAGTTGCCCAAGCTGCTGCAAACGCTCGTGCAAAATTCCGGAATAAACCTCGAAACCATCACCGCAGCCCAGCCACGCGTCTTCAGGCAATGCCGCCAGCAAGGCCGGCGCGGCCACGGCAGGAGGGGCGATTTCTTTCAGCTGACCATCGGCAAAACGGTAGCTTGCGAAATAAACCTCGCCCATGCGCGCATCCAGGCAAGAAAAGATGTTCGTCTCTGTAAAAGCCAACTGGCTGGCCTCAAAGGCCAGAGCCTCCAGCGAGCTGACACCAACGAGCGGTAGATCCAGCCCGCAGGCCAGGCCTTGCGCCACGCCACAAGCCAGGCGCAGGCCGGTGAATGCCCCCGGGCCGCTCCCGAAGGCAACCGCATCCAGCTGGCGCATGGACAAGCCTGCCTCCCCCAGCAACTGATTGACCCAGGGTAAAAGACGCTCGCCCCCCCCTTGGGCAACCCGCTCGCCACGCTCGATCAACTCCCCGTCACACCACAGGGCAACGGAAAGATGCAGGGTGGCCGTTTCAAGCGCGAGGAGATTCACACAGCCTCCGACAGCAGGATTTCACCAAATAAAACGGAAAAGGAAAGAAAAAAATTCTGCTCATTTTGGAAAATCGATATGGATCTTCTGCAACACCGGCTGAGGCAAAACTTCCTTGTCCGTCAAAGAACAATTCCAGCGTTCGTGTGTGCCGCTATAGGCCTGAATATCGTTGATCCCCACGCGACGGGCGACGGCCATCGCATCCGTCATCAGTTTTCGCATGCGATTCTCGGTGTCCTTGGCAAAAAGATCTTCATCGCTAAGATTCGGCAAGGTCGCCCTCGGCCCGACGTAATAGGGCTTGGTAAAAACGGCCTGCTGCCGCCCGTCAGGGTTGCGGCGCATCGCCCGCAGCCAGATGATGACGGGCTCCGGGTTGTCATTGATGATTTTCAGTGTGCTGCACTGAAACCCGCTGCGTGTCCGGGTATTCCTTGTATAAAAGGCAACTTTCAGTGCGTCTCCGCGATATTGCCATGCCCGGCGGTCAGCCCATTTCAGGAAATTGTCAAATTTTGCCAGCGACCCGCCAATGTATTTTTGTGCGTTCTCTTGGGCCGCCTCATCGCAGGTTTCGGCTGAAAAGCAGCTCAGCATGCCCGGGGTATAACCACAAAAGTTCTCCGAACCCGATTCCATCTTGAAAACCAGATCCATGCCGTTGACCAGGTGAGAATTGCACAAGGCATAAACGTAACGTTCAAGAAACTGCACCTTCTCACGGGAAGGCATGAGATCAAATTTTGGCCGCATCTGGCGGGCAGAATCCATAAACCGTCGCGCCGTTCCCGTGAAAATGGGAAGTTCGCTGGATCGGGCAGGGTTGTAGAGCAGCAACAAGGGCGGAGAGAGCGGCCCGGTTCTCGCGTCGGGTTCTGCATTCGACAAACCCAGTGCATTTTCAGCCTCGATGCGCGTCGGCAGCGCAGGCTCACCGGGCTTGATTTCCTTTGATGACGGTCTGGCGTGGGCAGCGCACACGCCCAGCAGGAGGAGCGATACCCAGAACGTGAAAAGCTTTGACATCAGCATTCAAACCGTGAAATGCCCAAACAATCCCTGCCCAATCCCGACATCCCGCAAAACAGGCTCCAGCAGGAGTGGTCAGCCCTTATTTGACGCGGGTAAGGCGGGGCCTGTCTGTCGAGGGCGGCTTGTCTTCCGGAGGAAGGGGTAAAGAGGAGGCATCATCACGGCCAGTGCCATCAAGACCGTCAATGCGCTTGATGGTTGCCGGGGAAACTCCGGGCTCAGGTTCATCACGCAACTGAACTTCAAAAGCCATGCCCTGCCCGTTCTCCCGGGCGTAAATAGCCGTCACATTATCGAGGGGAATGGACAATGCCTGGGCAACGCCATTGAAACGCGCCTGAAAGGTAATCAGATCATTCCCGATGGAGAGCTGATGCGTTGCCTCCAGCCCGAGATTCAGAACGATCTGACCATCCTTGACATATTCACGGGGCACACGGGTGTGCTTATCCACCCAGGCCGCCAGATAGGGCGTGAAACCCTGGTCTGTACACCATTCATGAATAGCCCGTACCAGATAAGGCTTGATCTGCCCTGGCTGATCCTCCTGAACGGTCATCCCCGACTCCTGAACAAGTGGTACTGGTGGGATGCGCCCGGCAGTGCAGGCGCGGGCAAAACTCAGCGACGCATGACTTTCTCGGAGGGCGTCAGCGCATCAATGAAACCCTGACGGCTGAAAACACGCTCCGCGTATTTCATTAGAGGTGCTGCCGCCTTGCCAAGCTCGATGCCATAGTGATCCAGACGCCAGAGCAAGGGGGCGATCGCCACATCGAGCATCGAAAACTCGTCGCCCAGCATATGCTTCTGCTTGATGAAGATGGGGGCGAGTTCGGTCAGGCGGTCGCGCACATGCTGGCGCGACTTTTCTGCGGCCTTGAGATTCTTTTCAAGCGTGTCGATATGGCTGAACAGCTCATGTTCCATCGTAAACAACAGCTGCCTTGCGCGGGCGCGCATGATGGGATCCGGCGGCATGAGCTGCGGATGCGGGAACCGCTCGTCAATGTATTCGTTGATGATATTTGATTCGTAAAGAACCAGATCACGATCAACCAGAACGGGGACGCGGTTGTAAGGATTGATGACCGCGATATCTTCAGGCTTGTTGAACAGATCAACATCAATGACCTGAAAATCCATCTGCTTTTCATATAGCACGATGCGACAGCGATGGCTGAACGGGCAGGTTGTGCCCGAGTACAGGTTCATCATGGTACCGTTTCCCCAGGAATAATCGGCATCACGCACCACACGGCGTGCCGCCGGCGTATTGTTTTCTCGATGCCCCATATGCAGTGATTGCTTATGCTTAGGTTGAATGTTCAAAAATGGTCAGTGCACGTCTTTCCAGTACTCACGCTTGAGCGCGTAAGCAAAGACGAACAAAACCGCGAGGGCGATCAGGACGGCCACGCCAAGATGGCGACGTGTTTCCGCGACAGGCTCACCCATATACTGCAGATAGGCCACCAGATCGGCAACCGTCGCATCATACTCTTCCGGCTTCATTTGGCCCGGTACTGCCAGGGTCAACTTGTGGTTTTCACCCAGAACCTGCTGCCCCTGAAGCTCCCACAGCGCATGCGGCATGCCGACATTGGGGAAAACGACGTTATTCCAGCCGGTGGGTCGCTCGTCGTCACGGTAGAAACTACGCAGGTAAGTATAAAGCCAGTCGGCTCCCGTACCCGTTTCCGACGCGCGCGCGCGCGCGATCAGGGTCAAGTCGGGCGGTGCTGCACCAAACCAGACTTTCGCATCTGCCTGGGGCATCGAAATTTTCATCAACTCCCCGACCTTGGCATCCGAAAAAATCAGGTTGCTGCGAATCTGTTCCTCGGTCAGGCCAATATCCCGCAGGCGGTTGTAGCGCATGAAGGAGGCGGCATGACAGCCCATGCAGTAGTTGGCAAACACCTTGGCCCCGTTTTGCAAGGCGGCCGGGTTGCCGCTGCGATCCGGAGCCTTGTCGAGATGAACCTCATCACCGGAAGCCAGTGCCAGCAGCGGAACGAACAACAGTGTCAAAAGTAGCTTTTTCATTTTCCCGCGACCCTTTCCGGCTCCGGTTTGCACTTGTCGATACGCGACCAGATCGGCATCGTCAGGAAGAAAAGGAAGTAATAGGCACTCAGGATCTGGGCAATCGGCGCACCGGGGATCGAGCCAAAGAATGCGTATGAAGGCGGCTTCGTTCCAAGGAAACCGAGGATCAGGAAGGCGATAATGAAGATCGTCAGCAGTGTCTTGAAAATCGGGCCGCGATAACGGATCGATTTGACCGGGCTGCGATCCAGCCAGGGCAGGATGATGAAAATCGCCACGCCACCTCCCATGGCGACTACGCCCCAGAACTTGGCATCGATGCCAAACAGCGGGTAGGTCACGGCACGCAAAAGCGAATAGAAGGGTGTGAAATACCAGACCGGTGCGATATGCGGCGGCGTCTTCAGCGGGTCGGCCGGGAAGAAGTTGTTGTACTCCAGGAAATAGCCGCCGCCTTCCGGTGCAAAGAAGATCACGCCGGCAAAGACCATCAGGAAAACAACGACACCCACGATATCCTTGACGGTGTAGTAAGGATGAAAGGCAATACCATCCAGGGGAACACCCTTGGCGTCCTTCTTTTTCTTGATCTCGACACCATCCGGATTGTTGGAGCCCACTTCATGCAGGGCCAGCAGATGCGCCCCGACCAGGGCCAGCAAAATGAGCGGTACGAGGATGACATGAAAGGCGAAGAACCGGTTGAGGGTAGCATCGCCCACAACGAAATCACCACGCAGCCAGACGGAGAAATCCGGGCCAATAACGGGAATCGCCGAGAAAAGATTGACAATCACCTGCGCGCCCCACAATGACATCTGCCCCCAAGGCAGGAGATAACCAAAAAAGGCTTCTGCCATCAGGCACAGGAAAATCAGCATGCCGATGATCCAGACCAACTCACGCGGCGCGCGATGCGAACCGTAGATCACCCCGCGAAACATGTGCAGATAGACGACGATAAAGAAGGCGGAAGCCCCGGTCGAATGCATGTAGCGAATCAGCCAGCCCCAAGGCACATCACGCATGATGTATTCCACACTGGCGAAGGCCACCGGCACACCTGCGGCATTCAGCGTCGCATCCGGCTTGAAGTGCATGGTCAGGAAAATCCCGGTCACTACCTGGTTTACCAGCACCAGCAAGGCCAATGAGCCGAAGAAATACCAGAAATTGAAGTTTTTGGGCGCGTAATACTCCGACATGTGGGTCTTGTAAGCCTGCACGACGGGGAGACGCTCATCGACCCAGTTCAACAGGAAGGTTCCGATCATTTTCGCGTTCATCGCTCAAGCCTCCTTGCCGTCCTGGCCAATGCCAATGACAATCGTGTTGTCGCTCAGATACTTGTGCGGCGGAATCACCAGATTATCCGGCGCGGGTTTGCTCTTGTAGACGCGCCCGGCCAGGTCAAAGGTGGAGCCATGGCACGGACAAAGAAAACCGCCGTTCCAATCCGGCTCGACTCCGGATTCTGCCCCTGTCTTGAATTTCTCTGTCGGCGAACAGCCCAGATGGGTACAGATACCGACAGCCACAAGAAATTCCGGTTTAATCGAACGGGTCTCGTTCCTGCAGTATTCCGGCTGCATGGGTTTTTCGGATTTCGGATCACTGACCTTGTCATCGGTTTTTTTCAGGGAATCCAGCATTTCCTTGGTGCGATTGATGATCCAGACGGGCTTGCCGCGCCACTCGACGACCATCATCTGGCCAGGAGCCAGCTTGCTGATATCCACCTCGACCGGCGCGCCGGCAGCCTTGGCGCGTTCGGAAGGCAGCATGCTGGCAACAAACGGGACAGCCGTCGCAACGCCGGCGGCCCCGCCAACAGCAGCCGTCGCGACGATGAGACGCCGCCGACCGCAATTCACATTATCATCACAACCCATATTCTTCCGTTCCCTGATCGAGTAAGGGCAGACCCAAAAACGCGCGATTATACTTGAACCCTCATTAAAATTAAAGCTTTTCCGGGCGACATTCCCGGGCGAGCCGCCCATCGGGCGAGACCGTTTTTTCGAGCCATCGGGCCAGTTCTGTCGACAAGCGCGCCACCATCGCCGCATGGGCTGCCACACCGCCTCTGGCATCAGCCCCGGCTTCGCTGGTGTAACGGAACGTCTGCCCGGCCAGCGGCAGCAGCTCTCGCCGCCTCACCAGGGTTGCGCGAATTTCCAGAACAGACTGGCTGTTGGCCGCTGTCTCGAAACGTTGCACGAATTCATCCAGTTCCAGCCTGAGCTGACAGGCCTGCCCCTCTCCCCGGCCACGCCGTACGACCTGATTGCGAACCAGAACCGACTCGATGAGTTCGGATGGTGGTGCCACCCAGCGGCTTTCGGCAAAGGCATAACGACGCTCCGGTCCGGCATAGGCCAGGCGGTATTGCATCGACGAATTATCCAGCCAGGTCGGTGCATGAATCCCTTCCAGCAGAATCGGCAAGACAGTGTCACCGGACACAACCGGGCTGCCTGCTCCCTTGCCGTGTTCGGCCGCCAAAGACAGGTCGTACAAGGCCAGAGGCTTGCCCTGCCCCGCCATACCTGCACAACCGGAAAGCAGGAGAAGGCTCGAACACAGCGCGGCTGAGGCAAGAAAAGTCGGGAGATTTTTTAGAATCATGGCGAGGATTTTTCAGGGGAGATGAAACCTGCCTCGCCTGGGCCGCCCTGCGGGGCAGGCGGGCCGAAAACAAGCGATTGAGGGGCGACTTCCAGCTGCTCGAGAACGCGCCGCAATTGACGCGAACTGGTTTGCAGATCGGCAACCAGGCCACCGATCTGCGGCAAGGTGCTGGCCGTCAGCTCTCCGCCCAGTTTCACGGTCGTCTCGTCAAGGCGAATAGTCAACGTCTGCATCGAGCCGACCAGCTTTCGCATCTCCAGCGTCAGCGGAGCCGTTTCCCCGGCTGTTTTTTCCAGATGCACGAGGATGCTCTGGAGGCGTTGCAGGTTTTCCCTTGAAAGGATGGCCTTGACAGAATCCACGAGCTGCGGCACATCGCGCATGCCTTCGGAAGCCGTGGCGAGATTATCCAGGGTGCGGCTCAGGTTACGGAGGTTTTTATCATCCAGCACCCGGTTGAGGTTGTTGGCCAGCACACCGATCTGCCCAGCGATGTCACTGGCCTTGTCGCCCAGGGATTCCATGAGCGTCTGCTGCAAGGCAACGCGCGGCGGATTGTCGTCATCCACCGGCAACAATTCCGTATTCTTTCCGTTGTCATCGAGATGAACATAGGAAAGCCCGGTAATGCCCTGGGAATTGAGCTGCGCCGTCGTTCCCCGCGTCAGGGGAAGCGAGGCGTCGATGCGGACGAGGACTTCAATCGTGCGAGGATCCTGCGGATTCAGTCCGATGCTGATGACCTTTCCCGCCGTGATGCCACGATAACGCACCTGGGCCAGAGGATTGAGCCCGGTGACATTGCGTTGCGTTACCAGAACGAGATCCCGCGTCACGCTATGCGTGCCACCAAACCACCAGACGGTCAATGCTGCTGCCAGACAGAGAATGACGACAAAAACCCCGGCCGCCAGTGCGTGAGCGCGATTTTCCATGCTTAAAGAGTATTGCCCCGGGCGGAACGCGCATCACGTTCCGTAAGGAAGAAATTACGAATGAAGGGGTGATCGAAGCGTTTGACTTCTTCGATACCACCGACTGCGAGTATACGCTGTTCAGCCAGCACCGCGACCCGCGCTGCCAGGGCTGACAGGGTTTCAACATCATGCGTAACAAATACAACGGTCAGACCCAGTTCATCGCTGAGCATCCGGATCAGCCGCACAAAGCTGGCCGAACGATCCGGGTCAAGGCCTGCTGTCGGCTCGTCGAGCAAGAGCAGTTCCGGCTCCAGTGCCAGCGCACGGGCAAGTGCCACGCGCTTGATCATTCCACCTGAAAGTTCCGCTGGCATCAGATGTGCGTGTTGCGGCTGCAACTCGACCATCGCCAGCTTGAGCATCACCAGATCATGAATGAGGGCCTCATCCAGCACTTTCAATTCTCGCAACGGGAAGGCCACGTTGTCATACACATCAAATGCTGAAAACAGCGCACCTTGCTGAAAAAGCATGCCAAAGCGGCGGCGCAGGGCGCGCTCACGCTCGATCCCCCCGCCAAAAAGAGCGTGGCCAAACATCCGGATTTCGCCATGCGTGGGGTTCAACAGCCCGACCATCTGGCGCAGCAAGGTTGTTTTTCCGCTACCCGAGCCCCCCACCAGAGCGAGCACCTCGCCTCTTTCGACACGCAGATTCAACCCGCGATGTACCCAGATTTTGCCGAACCGGGTGGAAAGATCGCGTACTTCAATGACGGGGGTATTCATGCTTCACCGTACCGTTCAGAACGACAGGCCAATCTTGCGCGTGACGATGGCGATGATGGCATCGATGAGGATCACGAGCGTAATGGCCGTCACGACGGATGACGTCGTGTTCATGGAAAGGCTTTCGGTATTGGGTTTGACACGCAAGCCGAAATGACAAGCGACCAGAGCCACCGTAATGCCGAAGATCAAACCCTTGGACAGCCCTATCCAGACATTGGCAATGGGCACAACCCTGGGCAAGGCGTCGATGAAATAGCCATAGGTGATATCCAGTTGCAACTGGGCGGCGATCATGCCGCCGATGATGGCCACAGCACTCGTCCAGAGCACCAGCAAGGGCATGGTGACTGCCAGGGCCAGAACCTTGGGGAAAATCAGGCGCAGGCTGTGTGAAATCCCCATGGTGGATAAAGCGTCGATTTCCTCGGTCACCCGCATCACCCCAAGCTGGGCTGTCATCGCAGAGCCGGAACGCCCGGCCACGAGAACAGCCACCAGCACCGGCCCCAGCTCGCGGATGATGCCCATGCCCAGGATATTGACGATAAAGATCTCTCCGCCAAACTGTTTGAGCTGCAAAGCGGAAAGATAGGACATGACGATGCCGATCAGAAAGCCGACCAGCGCGGTCACGGGCATGGCCATCACGCCGCTCTTGTAGAGGTTGGCAGAAATTTCCCGGCGAGGAATATCCGCAGGCCGCCGCAGGAAATGCAGGGCATCCAGCGACAGGCGACCGATCATGACCAGAAAATCGGCCAGATGGGTACGAAGCCGCAAAAGCAGATCGCCAATCGCCGTGAGCACCCCGAATGGCGATGCCGGCAAATACGGTGGTGTAGTCGCCTGCGAAACCCGGCCAACACGCTCAAAAACCTTCAGCAGCTCCGGACGGGCCAGCAGCTGCTCCGGCAGGCGGTGTTGCCAGGCGCGCCACAGCAACACCGCACCAGCACTGTCCATCAGCTCGATATCACGACAATCCCAGGTAATGCCCTGGTCCCGGGCATGCAGCTCAAGTGAAGGGGAAAGCGTACGAATGACCGGGGAAAGACTTCTCAACGTCCAGCGTCCATGAAGCCGGATCACCTGCCGCCCTTCATCATCCCGAACGAGCTCAAGGCCGGGAAGTACAGAATGACTCATGCCCGGGCTGCGCTATTGCGGGTTTTTCTGGTGCGCGCCGCCGGAGCAAGGGAAGCATCGCTACGAACTGCCATCTCCATGCCAAGCGCATTCCACTGAGCGGTCTCCTCTTCAAGACAGGCCGCTGCCAGACGGGATCGTTTCAGCCAGTTTTCGTCGATCAGCAGATGAAAACCATCCTTGACGGAAAGAATGCGGATATGAGGAGAAGGTGTTTCTCCCCGGGCGCGATGCAGGACAACCGCCAGACGAAGACAGAAAACCAGCAACCAGTCATTCATCTCGGTCGTCACGGATTGAACCCGTTCCAGCTTGCCCCGGTGACTGAGAACAATACGCGAGAGACGATCCTGGTTCATTTTCGAGAAACCGGGCATGTCGGCATTGGCGAGCACATAGGCCCCATGCTTCTGATGGCCGGCATGGGCAACAAAAATACCCACTTCGTGGAGTCTGGCGGCCCAGACCAGAAACCGGGATTCAACTTCATACGTCGGGGAATCCTCCGGCAGAAGCTGGCGAAGCAGCCCCAGTGCCGTTTGGGAAATTCGCGCGGCCTGACGGCGATCCACGGCATAACGCTGCATGAACTGATTGACCGTCGCCTCGCGCAAATCCTCGTGATGATGCCGTCCCAGCAGATCGTAGAGCACCCCCTGGCGCAAGGCACCATCGGAGAACACCATGCGTTCCAGACAAAAAGTCCGGAAAACCGCCAATAGAATGGCAAGCCCTCCTGGCAAAACCGCCACACGATCTGGCCGCAATCCTTCCAGATGCAGATGATTCGTGTGTTTTGCCGACTGCAGATAATCTTTCAATCGCTCAAGGCCGCCCAGCGTGATTTCGCCCGGTTTGCAGCCAGGGCCATTGAAGCCGTTGAAGGCCAGCAGATCGGCAATCGCCTTGGCCGTACCCGACGAACCGACAACCTGCTGCCAGCCCAGGCTGGTATAGGCGGCCACGATGGTTTCCATTTCCTTGCGCGCGGCCAGTTCGGCCTCCTTGAAGCCGCGCTTGTCCAGAACGCCTCCGGGAAAATACCGCAGGGTATGGCTGACACAACCCAGATGCAAGGATTCCAGCTGCAAGGGGGTGTATCGCTCGCCGATGATGAATTCTGTCGAGCCACCGCCAATATCCACCACCAACTGACGCAGGGCCGGGGCATTCATGGCATGCGCCACACCCATGTAGATCAGCCGCGCTTCCTCCCGGCCAGAAATGATTTCCACCGGAAAACCCAGGGCCGCTTCCGCCTTGCCCAACAGCACATCGGCATTTTTCGCGACGCGGAAGGTATCCGTGGCAACGACACGAACCCTGTCCGGCCGGATGCCGCGCAGTCGTTCGCCAAACCGGCGCAATGCCTCGACGGCACGCTCCAGGGCTTCTTCATTCAAGACACGATGGGCGTCCAGTCCGGCAGCCAGACGCACCGGCTCTTTGAGGCCATCGAGAAGATAGATCTGATTGTCGGCCACACGCCCCACCTGCAGGCGGAAGCTGTTGGAACCCAGATCGACGGCGGCAATCAGTTCTTCAGTCACGAAATTTCCCGGGAAAACGAGGCGCGCGGGCGATTTTACACGGCGGATTCGCCAGTCATCCGCAAAAAAAGCTCATGACGCCGGGAATCGATCTTCCCGGCACTCACGGCCTCCTTGATGGCGCAGCCTGGTTCATTCAAATGATGACAATCGCGAAACCGGCACTGCGGCAGATAGGGCCGGAATTCCGGGAACCCCTGCTCTATCCTGCCTCGTGTCAGATGATGCAGACCGAATTCCTGCAGACCGGGGCTGTCGATCAGTACCCCCCCATGGCCCATCCGGTAAAGACGCGCGTGGGTGGTTGTATGCTTGCCGGAATCGAGCGCGGTGGAAATTTCGCGCGTGGCCGCCGCCGCTTCGGGAATCAGGGCATTGACCAGTGTGGACTTTCCCATGCCAGATTGCCCAACAAGCACAGAAACCTGATTTTCCAGAAACCTCGTCAAGACGCTGGCATCCTGACGGGCAGACAGTTCAATGACGGGATACCCGAGTTCAAGCAGGGGCAAAAGACGGCCTCTGGCCACAGACAGGTTTTCGGCAAGATCGGTTTTATTGAGAACGATAAGACTACGCAACCCTTCCGTTTCAGCAGCAACCAATGCCCGGGCCAGCAGCTCATCACTAAAAGAAGGCTCTGTTGCAACCACCAGCACCAGTTGTGTGGCATTGGCAACGATCAGTTTTTGACGCCAGGCATCCGAACGGTACAGCAAGGAGCTGCGCGGCAAGGCGCGAATCATCTGTGCCTGATTTTCCGAGGCAGGCTCCAGCTCGACCTGGTCACCGCAGGCATAAACGCTTTTCTTTCCCCTCGGGTAACCTGTGATTCGCCGGCCATCCGGCAATTCGATTTCGTACTGGCGGCCAAAGGCAGCAACGATCAGCCCCTGTAGTGGCGAATTCACGGTATTCACAATGTTTTCAGACGCCCGATACGCAAGGCGGCGGGCGGATGGCTGTCATGAAACAGTGAATGCAGCGGGTCTGGCGTCAGGGTAGCTGCGTTGTCCCGATAGAGCTTGACCAGCGCGTTCACGAGATCCTCCGCAGCGGTCTGGTCGGCGGCATAGGCATCCGCCTCGTATTCGTGGCGGCGTGAAAGCTGCGAAGTCAGCGGCGAAATCATGAAGGTAAAACTGGGAACGACAAGAAAGAACAGGAGCAAGGCCATTGCCATCATGCCCGGTGTCATGGCTTCGGGCACGGCCCGGGTGATGCCCAGGCCACCATAAAACCAGGGAGCATCGATCAAAACGCCCAGCGTCGCAAAAAATAGCAGCGTCAGTGCAGCCAGCATGGCAATACGCTTCCAGACGTGACGATGACGATAATGTCCTAGTTCGTGTGCCAGCACGGCATCAATTTCCGGTGGGCTCAGACGCTCCAGCAGCGTATCGTAAAAAACGATACGCTTGCCGCGCCCGAAGCCGGTGAAATAGGCATTGCCATGCGTCGAGCGTTTCGAACCATCCATAACGAACAGGCCACTGGCGCGAAAGCCGCAACGTTCTAGCAATGCCTCGATGCGGGATTTCAGCCCGGGATTGTCGAGCGGCTGGAATTTATTGAACAAGGGGGCAATCAGCGTCGGGTAAAGCAGCAATGCCAAAAGATTGAAGCCCATCCAGAACAGCCAGACCCAAAGCCACCAAAGACTGCCCATACGCGTCATCAGCCAGAGAATCCCCAGAAGCAGCGGTGCACCGATCAAAAGGCCCAGCAGGGCATGACGGACAAGATCGGCCAGATACAGCCGCCAGGTGAGCTTGTTGAAACCATAACGGGCCTCAAGCACAAAGCTTCGATAAAGATCGGCAGGCAGATCGGCCAAAAAACCGAGAACGATCACAGCACCGGTCAAAGCCAGGCCGTAGGCATAACCCGTTTCCGGAAAATAACGCGAACAAAGATCAGCGATGGCCTGAAGAAGGCCGCCCGTGGTCAAGGCCAGCAAGAGTGCCGTGCTGACAGCGAGCTCGACCATGCCCAGGCGGGATTTTCCGCAGGTGTAATCGGCTGCTTTCTGGTGATCTTCAAGCGAAATCCGGTCGACAAATGCCGCAGGAACAGCACACCGGTGTGCCCGGACGTGGCGAATCTGGCGGATCGAGAGCCAGACATGCAGGGCAAAACTGGCGAAAACGGCCGTCAGGAAAATCTGGGAAAACAGGCTGGAAGTCATCTGGTGAAGGGCTCGTGAACTATGACAGAATAGGCGTTTCAGCGTAAAAGAAAGGCAGTGGCTCAGGTTTATGGCTCAGGATCAGAATGCACTCGTCTGGCTCGACATGGAGATGACCGGACTTAATCCCGATGGTGATCGCATCATCGAAATCGCGATGGTCATCACCGACTCGCAACTCAACACCATCGCCGAAAGCCCGGCCTGGGTCGTACACCAGACAGACGCCGTCCTCGATGGTATGGACGAATGGAACAAGAACACCCATGGCCGCTCCGGCCTGATCGACAAGGTCAAGGCATCCCCCCTGGGAGAAGCCGAGGTCGAGGCCGCCTGCCTGGTCTTTCTCAAACAGCACGTTCCGGCGCGCGTCTCACCCATGTGCGGCAACTCCATCTGCCAGGACCGCCGCTTCATGGCGCGTTACATGCCCAAGCTCGAAGATTACTTCCACTATCGCAATCTCGATGTGAGCACCCTCAAGGAACTGTGCAAACGCTGGAAACCGGAACTGGCGAAAGGCGTAGTCAAGAACGGCAAGCACACCGCACTGGCCGACATTTACGAGTCGATCGAAGAAATGAAGTATTACCGGGAACATTTCATCAAGCTCTGATCGTTGCGGGTTCCAGAAAAATGCGGCGTCCTCACTCGAGGCCCGCCGCCGCGCGCTGATACAGATAAAAACGTTCGCTGCGATCCCCCGGGCGATGCCCTTCCCACAGCTTTTTCCACCCGGGCTCCGAGCTCGGCGGCCAGGAAGATGCCTGAACCAGCATCAAGGGGCAGGCTCGGGCCGGGTTTCCAGCCTTTTCCGATCTTTCTGATCCTTCACTTGACGGCCGTGTCCGGATTCCGGCGAAATAATCCAAAGACACCTGCTGCGCGTACCCGATGTTTCGTCCTGCAATACAGGAAGCCGACGGCGGCAGTGCCTGTTTCAGTTGCATGGCCATGCCCCGGTAGCTTTTCCCATAGTCGATCCAGGGCATCCAGAGCGTTGCCAGCAACACCCAGGTCATGGACAAGCCTGCCGCCCAATGGCTGATGCTGCGCCAGGGAGAACGAGGGCTGGCAAAAATCATCCAGAGCCAGGCCACCGTAAGCAACAAGGCGATGCCGTACGCCAGCGGCGAGAAAACGGCCACGAATCCCGGCTCCAGCTTGGCAAAATTATGGGCAATCTTCGCCGGAACTCCCGCCGTCATGGCCACCCCGCCCAGCCAGATCATCCCGGCGCAAAACGTGAATGTCATCATGCCGAACCAGTCAAAAGCATTGGCTGCTCCACGACGCAGCAAATGCACGCTGCTGGCTGCCTGAAGAACCAGAGGAGTCAGCAAGGGTATCGCCTGCAGGGGGCGAGGCTCCCCAAACAGGACAAGAACAGTGAGACTGAGCAATGCTCCCCAAAGTGGCAAGACAATGGCTGGCCGGGCCATCTGGTGACGATTCAGCCAGAGAGCCCAGACAGCCAGCGGCAAGGCCGGCCAGGCGAACCAGGCCAGAAGCTCCGCAAATTCCGGCAGCCTGCGCCAGGCATCCTGCTGAAGCTGCAACCCTTCAAAAATCTGCCTGGGCCACGCCGGTAAAGCATCCGGATGTTGCCAGGCGAGCCAGGCCGGCCAGACAGCGCAGACCAGGGTTGCGAAGAATGCCGCCAGCAACAAGCCTGACAGGCTGCTTGCCGTTCGCCAGTGACGATGAATCGGCATGAGCAGCAACAAGGGAGCCAGATGAAGCAAGGCGACCTGGCCCGAGGCAAGAAACCCGAGCCCGACTCCCAGACCGGCCAGCACGCCCCCCGCCACAGGTTTTTGAGGAACAAGAGCCAAACCGCCATACGCGGCGGCACTGGCAGCCAGGAAGGCAACCAGCGGTTGAGTATCGTGAATCGGCAACAGCAGCCCAAGGCAGCCGATGGCGATCAAGGGAGCAGCATTGCCCGCCAGCCGCCGGGGCGAAAAGGAAAAATCGGCATCGACCGGAATGGCCAGCGTCGGCTTGTACAACAAGCGGCTGGCAAAGGCCAGCAGGACAAGAAAGAGCGCGCCGCATACGCCGGAAGCCAGGCGCAAGGCATCGTGCAAGGGCAGGATTGCCCCGAACAGGCGGCCACAGACGGCAGAAATCCAGTAATAAAGCGGCGGAGTTTCCCGCCAGAAATGGCTGGCCGATTTCGGCAAGAGGCCATCCCCGTTATCCAGCAGGCTGCGCGCAATGCCGAAATGCGTGGCATCGTCATTTTTCCAGGGGTCGTGCCCAAGCAGCCCGACCAGGAGATAAACCACGCAAACCAGTGCCAGCGAAAGCCCGCGCCAGGGCGGCAGAATGGGAAAACGTGGCAACTTCAGAGGCAGCCTCACGGGGTCACACGTCTACGGCGTGATGCGGCATGATGTAACGCAAGAGATATTCGCCGGGCTTATCAAACGCAAATGGACAAAAGACAAAAGGCAGCCAAGGCTGCCTTTGCTTGCCGGAGCCACCCGGAAATCAGGCACGTTGAACGTTGCCGTATTTTTGGCGGAAGCGTTCGACACGGCCAGCCGTATCGACGATCTTCTGCTTGCCCGTATAGAAGGGGTGGCACTCCGAACACACTTCAATATGCAGCGGCTTGCCGCTGGTGGAGCGCGTCTTGAAGCTATTGCCGCAGCTGCAGGCTACGTCGATTTCGACGTAATTCGGATGGATGGATTCTTTCATGATGTTCCCTGTCTCTGTAATGGTTCGCGTATCCGTATCCGTATCCATATGAATACGTATCCATGCGCTCCCGTGTCATGCCCACACTTCACCAGGTCAGGAAACCTGGGGCCACAGGCGCAAAGAAAGGGGGGATTATCCTTGAAAACCACCGGATTGGCAATGCGGCCAACAACGGCCTTACCTGAAAAGAGAAGCGGAAAACAGGGTTTGTTTTCTGGCGCGCTTGCGTTAGCATGGCGCACACTGCGAATTGGGCAGTTTGATAGCAGATGGGAAACAGTCGTATGGTAAACGTGTTGGTTGTCGAAGATCACGCACTGGTTCGCGAAGGCTTGCTGCAAACCTTGCGAAAACTGGAAGGCGACGTCGACTGCACAGGAGTTCGCGATGCCGAAGAAGCCCTGGCCCTGTTGGAAAGGGAAGGCTGCGAGAGATTTGATCTGTGCCTGCTTGACCTGATGCTGCCCGGCCTGAATGGCATGGGCTGCCTGGGAGTGTTACGCAAACGTTACCCGGATATGCCGATCGTCATCATTTCCGCACTCGACGATCGCAGCACCGTGGATCGTGCCATGCGGGCGGGGGCTTCCGGTTTCGTCAGCAAGTCCAGTCCGGGCGAAGTGCTGCTATCCGCCTTGCAGCAAGTATTGGCCGGAGAAATTTATATCCCTTCCTCACTGAACGAGGATGCCAGCCTCACGCGCAAAAAACGTGGCAACCGCTCTTTGGCGGAGGAATATGACCTGACCGCCGCGCAGATGCGTGTGCTCGAACCCCTCATCCAGGGCAAGACCAACCGGGAAATCAGCGAACTGCTCGGGCTGACCGAAGGTACGGTCAAGGTGCATGTCTCAGCCATCCTGAAAGCACTGAAGGTCAACAACCGATCCCAGGCTCTGCTGCTCGCCAAAGAGCATAGATCCATCAAGCTGTAGGATGACCGGCCCGGGGCAGGGGTCCCGGGATTGCGGTGACGATGTAGCTACGGAGCCTGCTCGTCGCTTGCCAGCAACACCTGCTGAAGCAGGGCACGCAAGCGGGCAGGACGGATGGG
>CAZFPI010000003.1:0-41782 GCA_964521075.1 uncultured Sterolibacterium sp. | reverse complement strand
CGCTTGCCAGCAACACCTGCTGAAGCAGGGCACGCAAGCGGGCAGGACGGATGGGGCGATTGACCCGGGCCAGCCACCCGCCCGGAAACTGCGCGTCAATGATGCCGACATCATCAGCATCGGCCAGCAGGATAAGCCTGGCCGACTGCCCGCTGTTGCCCGCAAGACGCGCTGCCACGTCGTATCTATCCTGCGTAAAGATCACGGCATCGGCCACGGGGGCTCCCTGACGCAGCGATTCTTCGTAAGACTCCACATGATCAACACTGCGGGAGCGGCATCCCCAACCGGTGAGCAGGTGGCCCAGCAATGCCTGCTCGTCGGCCGCCCCGCCCAGCAAAACGATGTCAGCATCGAAATCGAACAAGGTGTTGCGTAACGCGAGTGCGCCCTGAGGAGCCCCTCCCTCCATCGAGGAAGCCGAGGGCACTTCCTCCGTGCGCGGCAGTTCGATACTGAACACCGAACCTCGCCCTGGATTCGAGCGGACACGAACCGGGTGATTCAGCATGTTCGATAGGCGGGTAACGATGGACAGCCCCAGCCCCAAACCCTTCTGTGCGTCACGCTCCGGGTTCCTGACCTGATAAAACTCCTGAAAAATCAGCGGGATCTGTTCATGGCTGATTCCCATGCCGGTATCCCAGACCTCCAGAAAAATCCGCTCCCCCCGGCGTCGCGCACCAATCAGGATGCCGCCATATTCTGTATAGCGAATGGCGTTGGACAAGAGATTGCCCAGCATGCGCTCCAGCAGCTTCGGATCCGTCATGACGCGCCAGCGCGTCGGCACATGACGCAGGCACAACTCCTTGGCGGCGGCGTCCGGCTCATGCAGGGTAATGACACGTTCAATGACTGTTTGCAGATCAACGGGTTCCACCGACAGGCGGGCATCACCCAGATCGATGCGCGAAATATCGAGCAGAGTGTTCAACTGTTCATTGAGTACAGACACCGCACTGCGGATCAGGTCGATCAGATGTCGTTGCGGGGGGTCGCCGGCCTTCGGGTCGAGTTCGCCGGTAAACAACATCAAGGCGTGGAGCGGTTGACGTAAATCGTGACTGGCCGCCGCCAGAAACCGGGATTTTGCCAGGCTGGTGCGCTCGGCCTCATCCTTTTGAAGACGTAATTCCTGAGTTGCTTCCGTGATGCAACGCTCGAGGTGATCGCGGTTCGTCTGCAATGAAATGGCCATTTCATTGACGCCTTCCTCCAGCGAACGCAAGGTTCCCGCAGGATGATGCTCCACACGCGCCTGCAAATCGCCCAGGTGTATCCGGGAGACTGTCTTTTGCAAGGCCAGGATGGGTTCTGTCACATCGCGCCCCAGCCGATGGGAAAAAAGGATGCCAATGGCCAGGGCAGCAAAGGAAAATATCAGGGTGACGCCCAGAATATCCCTTTTCTCGCGGTCTGCACGAGCGCGGGACATCTCGATCAGGACAGAACCCAGGGAATCGCTGGCTCGTGACGACATCGCCCCGGCCTGGAAGGCGTCATCAAAGGCAGAAACGCTGTGGAGGATATTGTCACGAAATACCAGCGTGGGTTCTCCGGCCGCCCCGGCCACCCCGGCCACCCCAGCCTTGTGGCCGCTGACCGCAGGGGAGTCGACACGGGCAAGTGCCTCGCCATTGCGTCCGTAGAACCTGATGGCGACGACATCCTGTTCCCGAGCCGCCGTTTCAGCCAGCCGCAAAAGCTCCGTGCGGTTTCCGGAGAAAGCCCCATATTCCGCAGCCGACGCAAGCTGCCGGGCCAGAGAAGCTCCGCGTGCGTTCAGGGAAATTTCGACCTCCTGATACCGCAAGGCGATGAAATAGAGCGACAAGGCCGTGCAGACGAGCAAAGCCGGCATCAAAGCCACGAACAGCACGCGCCATTTGATATCAGGGAGTTTCAAGAGCGATTCCGTTTCCAGATCTGAATGAACGGATTGTCCGGCATGCTGGCTGGATGAGCAAGTCTCCGGAAAAAGCCGCAGCCGGACAAGCCCACGAAGAGCAAAGGGCTCAAAGACCGGCGTGACAGAAACGCGACTCCGGCATGGTTCGCGACAATGGCTGCGATACAGAGATACCGGCCCCATTGCGCCGCGTCGGCGCGACGGGTTGATGACTCAAGGGCAATTGCAGCAAATCAACGACCTGGTTCGCCACACTACGACAGGCATTAGCCAGCGGGGCCGGCAAGGGCGTGGCCAGGTGTTTGTGAAGCAGCAGCTTGCTGGCGGAAAGGGCAAACACCGGATCAAGGATGCGATCCTGGTACGCACCGAGATGTTCGCTTACGGAGCGTTCCGCAGCCTCGCGCTGCCAGGCATTGGTCGGCCATTGCATCGGTACGGCATAAGCACAGGGGAATAGTTCGAGATCCCGCGTTACCGTGCGGATATCTTCGTGCGAATCCCTGAAAGGCAAAAGCACCAGATCCGCCATGGAATAAAGCCGCTTGTCCATTTCCGTGCGGTTGCCCCCCCCGTCGATGACACCCAGCCAGGCATTGAGCGAGCGGATCTTGTCGACAACCTGGGATAAAGCCTCGCGCGAACGGGCATCGGCTGTCAGGTAACGGCGATTGGTCGGGTCGAGCGGCTCACGCTCCGTATCTGTCAGCACACAAACGGAACGCTGCCCCATCAAGCCCAGACCCTGACAAAGCATGTGTGAAAGCGTGGTTTTGCCCGTACCGCCCTTGTTACCGATGACGCAGATGATGTCCGCCATGAAACCTCTCCGGATAGATATTGCCTGTCCTTGAACGGGGGACATTATTGGCGATACCGCAAGGAGTCGATGCGGTGAAATGGATGGAATTCGCCGGTTTATTTTTTCGCAGACGGACAAAGCCGGCCGGGGCGATAACAATAAAGCTGCGTCTTTCGACGATCCGCAAGGCTCACCCTCCGATCCGCCTGCACACCGGGCACAGGAAAACTATTACTCACGAGCAGTGCCTCCGGAGGCATCTGCTGCTGTGCCTGCAGGAAAAGACGGGGCATCGGCACGGGAGACAAAAAGACATAAACGAAGTCGTAACCGGCAAGAGACTCATCCCAGAAGTTGCCATAACGTATCTTCAGGTTGCCCAGATCCGCGCTGGCCAGCCTTGCCCAAAGCCACGGCAGCGGCGCATGTTCGATACCGGAAAACTGGCTATCAGGGCGCGCCCGCGCCAGATGGCGCAAAAGACCGGCATGTCCACATCCCAGGTCGATGACGCGACACGGCCCGGCCGGCAACAATTGCAACACGGCCTGCGCTGTCGGCCGGTTCGATAGATACAACGGAACCCGGCTACGGTCGGTGCGCCAGTAGACCAGCATCAACAGCACGAAGCCTGCCAGATACCAGCCGGGGGCGATGCCCAGGCTCACCAGCCAGACGGCAAGCGGTAAAAACCCCGCATGAACAGGCAGCCACCAGCGCGGCCCGCCCAGAAAGTGGCTGATGAGCGCGGCACAAATGCCTTGCGCCAGGGCGGCGAAAAGAAGCGATGGAAAAACGCCCGGAGCAAACAGGGGTACGAGCCCGACCAGCACCGCGCCGAACAACTGGGCAAACAGTGTCTGACGCAAGGGTAACGACGGCCGGGAGAAAGCAGGATGATCCGTTGAGTCCATCGCGCCATGATAGCCGACGATGCCGCATGGCCCGACCGCTATAATCGCCACCTATGTCCATGATGCCCCAACCCCTCCCGCACGCCCATCTTCTGGCTGGCCTCAATACCGAGCAACTCGATGCCGTCACTCTATCCCCGCAGCACGCCCTGATCCTTGCCGGTGCAGGTAGCGGCAAGACGCGTGTGCTGACAACCCGCATTGCCTGGCTGCTCTCCCAAGGGCTCTCTGGTCCGCACAACATCCTTGCCGTGACCTTCACGAACAAGGCAGCCAGGGAAATGCAGACCCGGCTTTCCGCGATGCTGCCCGTCAACACACGCAGCATGTGGATTGGCACATTCCATGGTCTGTGCAACCGTCTGTTGCGTGCCCACCACCGCGAAGCCGCCCTGCCCCAGCTCTTCCAGATTCTCGACCAGTCCGACCAGCTTTCGGCCATCAAGCGGCTGATCCGGGCACTCAATGTCGACGACGAAAAATTCCCCCCGCGCGAGCTGCAGCACTTCATCAATGCACGCAAGGAGCAGGGAGAACGCGCCGATGCCGTCGAAGCCTGGGACGACTTCACGAAAAAACGTGTCGAGATCTACCGCGCCTACGAACAGCAATGCCAGCGCGAAGGTGTGGTCGATTTTGCCGAACTCCTGCTGCGTACCTTTGAACTCCTGGAACGCAATGAACCGGTACGTCGGCACTACCAGCAACGTTTCCGCCACATCCTCGTCGACGAATTTCAGGACACGAACCGCCTGCAATACCGCTGGCTGAAACTGCTGGCAGACAATGGTTCCGGGGCATCCTTGTTTGCCGTGGGAGACGACGACCAGTCCATCTACGCCTTCCGTGGAGCAGAAGTCGGCAATATGCGCGATTTCGAACGCGAATTTGGTGTGAAAAAAGTCATTCGCCTGGAACAGAACTATCGGTCCCAGGGCAACATTCTCGATGCGGCCAATGCCATCATCCGCAACAATGCCGCACGTCTGGGTAAAAATCTCTGGACAGAAGCAGGCAGTGGCGAGCCCTTGCGGGTTTTCGAAGCTTACAGCGATCTTGACGAAGCACGCTGGATCATCGAAGAAATCAAGGGACTTGCCCGCGACGGCCATGCGCGCAGTGAAATCGCCCTGCTCTACCGTTCCAACGCCCAGTCGCGCGTACTCGAACATGCCCTGTTTTCCGCCGGGCTGGCCTATCGCGTCTATGGTGGCCTGCGCTTCTTCGAGCGTCAGGAAATCAAGCATGCCCTGGCCTATCTTCGGCTCCTGGCCAACCCGGACGATGACACCGCATTTGCCCGCGTGGTCAATTTCCCGACCCGGGGCATCGGCGCGCGCTCCCAGGAACAGCTGACCGATACCGCAAAACAGCACGGATCCAGCCTCCATGCCGCCATCCCCCACCTGAGCGGAAAATCACAAGCCTCGCTCTCCGCCTTTGCCCGGCTGCTCACGCACATGCGCGAAGGCTCATCAGGTCTGCCACTGACAGAAATCGTCGATCATGTCCTTGAACTCTCCGGCTTGCGCGAGCACTACCGCAACGAACGCGAGGGCGAAGAACGACTGGCCAACCTCGACGAGCTCATCAGTGCTGCTGCCAGCTTTGTCGTGGAAGAACGCCCCGAAACTGGAGATGACACCTCGTACGGCGACGAACTCGCCGCTTTCCTCGCCCACGCCGCACTCGAAGCCGGCGAGCATCAGGCAGGCGACAGCGACGATGCCGTGCAGCTGATGACCGTGCATTCGGCCAAGGGGCTGGAATTCAACATCGTCTTCCTCAGCGGACTGGAAGAAGGCCTGTTCCCGCACGAAAATGCCCTGTCCGAGGCCAAAGGCATCGAGGAAGAACGCCGCCTGATGTATGTTGCCGTCACCCGCGCCCGGCAACGGCTCTATCTGTCCTTTGCCCAGACACGCATGCTGCATGGCCAGACGCGTTACAACATCGTCTCCCGCTTCCTCGACGAAATCCCGGCCCCGCTGCTCAAGTGGCTGACGCCCAAAGCGCGTCCGGCGTATTCCTCCACTTCACCCACATCATCTACACCGGCCCTGGCCTCCACCCGGCCCGTCGTGCGTGACGACTCCGGCTTCTCCGTCGGTCAAAGCGTCATGCACGACAAGTTCGGGCCCGGCGTCATCCTTCATCACGAAGGCTCGGGTGCGGACGCCCGCATCGAAGTCAATTTCAAGCATGCCGGCAGAAAATGGCTGGCACTCGCCATTGCAAAGCTCACCCCCCTCTGATCGACAGGAATTCCCATGACCACACGCAAATTCGTCCTTGTCACCGGTGCATTTGGCCGCCTGGGCCAGATGGTACTCGCTGAACTCAAGCAACGCGGCTACCGTGTCGTGGCCATGGATCTTGACAACCCGGTCAATCGCAAGGCCGCCGGAAAACTTACCGCCACCTACGACGAAGCACTCTGGGGGGATTTACGCAAGACCGATTTCAAGCCCCTGCTCCCCGGCCTTTGCGCCGTCGTGCACCTGGGAGCCATCCTGCCACCCCTGACCGAAACCGCTGCAACACTGGCGCATGACGTCAATGTCAAGGCGACATTCCGGCTCATCGACGCCATCGAAGCCAGTGCCGAAAAACCCCTGCTGGTCTATCCCTCCTCCGTCACCGTCTTCGGCTACCCCGAGCCCATGACGCGCCCGATGCGACCGGAAGACCCGGTATCGCCTACGGACAACTACACGCGACACAAAGTCGAAATCGAGCAACGCCTGGCCGCAAGCAGCATTCCATGGTGTGTTCTGCGCGTCGGCGTCTCCGTCGACTCGCGCACACTGGGAGCCGATCTGGTCACGCTGCGCCAGCTTTTCAACGTCCGCCCGGATAACCCGCTGGAATACGTCCATCCTTGCGATGTCGCCACCGCCGTCGCCAACAGCATCGACAACCCCCGCGCCATCGGCCGCATCCTGCTACTGGGCGGCGGCGGCGATTGCCGCGTCACCCAGCACCAGTTCCTCAGCACGGCCCTCAACGCCATGGGCGTCGAGCTCCCCCGCGACATGTTCGGCAAGGAGCGTTTCTACACGTCCTGGATGGACACGACGGAATCCCAGGACATCCTGAAATTCCAGAACCACCGGTTCTCCGATTATCAGACTGACATGCGGCAACGCCTGGGCGCGCTGCGCTGGCTCATGTCACCCCTCTCGCCCATCGTCCTCCGGGTAATGCGAAAAATCCTGAAAGGCTGAGGAATCAAGAGATTCCCTGACGACTCAGCCCCGCTGGCGCGCGGCTGATTTCGGATTCTTTCCCGCCTTGCCAGCGGACTTCCGGTCTGCCTCGAGTTCATCGAACAGTTCGGAAAACTCCTGCGCCAGCTTGTGGCGCGCGTCCAGATGGATCATCGGCTTCGATTGCTGATGCGATTCCTTGATCTTGACCGAGGACGACAGCATCGTCGAAAGCACGGGCAAACCTTCGTTGCGAAGCTCATCGACCAATTGCTGCGGCAGACTGGCGCGCGCCTGGAACTGATTGATGATGATGCCTTCCACCTGCAACTGGCTGTTGTGGTCAGCCCGGATTTCAGCCACATTGTCGAGCAGCGAGTACAAGGCGCGACGTGCGAACTCATCGCAATCGAAGGGAATCAGACAGGCATCGGAAGCGATCAGTGCCGAGCGGGTATAAAAATGCAACGCGGGCGGTGTGTCGATCCATATCTGGTCATACCCTTCAAGCGCATCGAGAGCTTCGCGTAACTTGTAAATCTTGTAACGCGATTCCAGCTTGGCCTGAAGCTCCTCCAGCGAGGCATGGGAAGGCAGGACGGACAGATTTTCAAAAGGGGTGGGCACGATGAATTCTTCGGTCGTGCGCGGACGCAGCTTGAGGCTCAACATCTGGTCGAAAAACTCGGTGGCACTGACTTCCAGCTCGTCCGCCTTGTCTCCCAGCAGATAGCGTGTCGAATTGGCCTGCGGGTCAAGATCGATCACCAGGGTTTTCAGCCCCTGGGCAGCCCCGACTGCCGCGAGATTGCAGGTGATCGTACTCTTGCCGACCCCGCCCTTCTGGTTGAAAACGACACGACGCATGCTGCCCCCGCTCAAATAAAGTTAACCGGGACATTTTGCCACAGCCACGGGGGATGCATACTCAAACGGCACACGGATAATTCCGTGGCGAAAGTTTCACGACACGCACGGGATTTTGTTGCGGATTTTTGTACGAAATTGCGTTCCATGCGTTTCAATACGGCGGCAGACATGGGAAAATCCAGGTCAACCAGCCCTTTCCCCATGCCATGAAACGGCGGACACCCCATGAAAATCGCCTCTTTGTTCAATCAGGAAAACCTGTTGCCCACGGCCCCCAAGGTCGTGCAGCAACTCATCGACAGTTTTTCCGACGACGCGCTGACCACCGAAGAACTCGCGGAGCGTATCGCGCTTGATCCCGTACTCAGCGCCAACCTGCTGCGCCTGGCCAATTCGGCCTACTACCGCGCTTCGCGCAAGATCAGCAGTGTTGAAGCCGCTGTCACCATGCTGGGCTTCGTGACGGTACGCACCCTGGTCATCACCTGCAGCCTGGTCAGCCGTTTCAAATCCACCCAGGGACTCGACCTGCGGCAATTCTGGCGTTACAGCCTGACGAGTGCCGTCCTCTGTCAATGGCTGGCCAGACAATGCGGCGAAGAGGAGGAAATGGCATTTACGCTGGGCGTGGTGCATGCCATTGGCGAACTGATGATGCACCTGGGGATGCCCGAAGAAACGGGCACATTGGGCAAGATCGTCAACTTCTACGCCGACACCCGCTTGCAGACCGAAAAAGATGTTTTTGGTTTTCATCATCTCGATGTCAGTGCCGAGCTCCTGGCTCGCTGGAAATTCCCTGAACCCCTGATTACCGCCCTGCGCGCATCGTCACGCAAATTCGACCCCCAGTCCTTCAATCGCCACGGAGCGATCTTGCAACTGGCCACCCGGCTAGCCCGCGCCAGCGAGCGTGATTTCGATGGCAGCGATAACGACAGATTCGGGGCAGTTCGCGCCAACCCGCCGACCACCGTGCTGAATCTGCTCGGACTGACACCAGACACCCTGTTTGGGCAGTTACCACCGCTGGCTGAACTTCGCGGTGGCCTGGAAGAAATGCTGCCCTGATTCTTCCCTGTCCTGCCTCTACCCTGGCAAGACAGGATATCCGACCATGTCCGATCCGAAGTTCGTTCACCTCCGGCTGCACAGCGAATACTCCATCACTGACGGTATCGTTCGCCTGGATGCTGCCGTCAGGCAGGCCATCGAGGATGGCATGCCCGCCCTGGCCATAACCGACCTGGGCAATCTTTTTGGCATGGTCAAGTTTTACACGGCAGCACGCGGAGCCGGCCTCAAGCCCGTCATCGGTTGTGATGTCTGGATTTCTTCGCCCCCCACGGCATCCGCCCCCAATACCCGGGAGGAAGACCAGCGTGTACTGCTGCTGGCAAAGAACCGTCAGGGCTATCTTCGCCTGTGCGAGCTATTGAGTGCCGCCTACCTGGGGGAACGTCGGCAAGGCCGCGCCCGAATCTGCCGGGACGATCTTGGCAACGGTGACAACTCCGGGCTCATCGCCTTGTCCGGCGCGCACCAGGGAGAAATCGGTACCTTGCTGTTGTCCGGCAAATTCGACCAGGCGATTGCGTGCGCGAATGCCTGGTCTGCCCTGTTTCCAGGCAGTTTCTATATCGAAATCCAGCGATACGGCCAGGCGCAGGCGGAGCATCTGGTTTCCGCCAGCGTCGCCCTGGCGGGTCATCTTGGCCTGCCGCTGGTCGCTACGCACCCGGTGCAGTTCATGCAGCCGGACGACTTCAAGGCACATGAAGCGCGGGTATGTATCGCAGAAGGCTACACCCTGACGGATAACCGTCGTCCGCGCGACTTTACCGAACAGCAGTATTTCAAGTCACAGGCCGAAATGGCCGAGCTCTTTGCCGATCTGCCCGAAGCCCTGGAAAACTCGGTGGAGATTGCCAAACGCTGCAGCCTCAGTGTCGAGCTGGGCAAAAGCCGCCTGCCACAATTCCCGATTCCCGGCGGGCTGAGTGACGACGACTACCTCAATCAACAGGCGCATGAAGGCCTCGAACAACGCCTGGCCCAGCTCTACCCGGACGAAACGGTGCGCGATGCCAAACGCCCGCAGTATCTGGAACGCCTGGCTTTCGAGATCAACACCATCCAGCAAATGGGCTTTCCGGGCTATTTCCTGATCGTGGCGGACTTCATCAACTGGGCCAAGCAAAACGCCGTGCCCGTAGGCCCGGGCCGGGGTTCGGGAGCAGGCTCGCTGGTTGCCTACTCCATCGGGATTACCGATCTTGATCCGCTGGCCTACGATCTACTGTTCGAACGCTTCCTGAATCCCGAACGCGTGTCGATGCCCGACTTCGATATCGACTTTTGCCAGGACGGACGTGACCGGGTCATCGACTACGTCAAGAAGAAATACGGCGCGCATGCCGTCTCCCAGATTGCCACCTTCGGCACAATGGCCACCAAAGCCGTGATCCGCGACGTGGGCCGTGTGCTCGACCTACCCTTCAACTTCGTCGACCAGTTCGCCAAGCTGATTCCCAACGAACTGGGCATCACCCTGGCCGATGCGCGCGCCAAAGAACCAACCATCAATACCCGCATCGAGCAGGAAGAAGAAATCCGGGAACTATGGAACCTTGCCGAGCGTCTGGAGGGCTTGACGCGCAACATCGGCATGCACGCAGGCGGCGTCCTGATTGCCCCGGGCAAACTGACCGATTTCTGCCCCCTGTATTCGGCGCAAGGTGAAGTTGATGGCGTGGTGCAAAGTGTCGTCAGCCAGTTTGACAAGGATGATGTCGAAAAAGCAGGGCTCGTCAAATTCGACTTTCTGGGCCTGCGTACCCTGACCATCCTCGACGAAGCCGTGCACTGGGTCAGAACACTGAACCCGGCACTGAAGGACTTTCGTCTCGAAGACATACCGCTTGACGACAAGGCAACCTACGCCCTGTTCGCCGCAGGCAACACCACCGCCGTTTTCCAGTCGGAATCTCGTTCTGCCAAGGATCTCGAAAAACGCCTCAAGGGCGACACCTTCGAAGACATCATTGCACTGATGGCCCTCAACCGCCCCGGCCCGCTGGGTTCTGGCATGGTGGATGACTTCATCAACCGGAAACATGGCCGCGCCAGATCCGAGTATTTCCATCCCGATCTGGAACCCGTGCTGAAGCCGACTTATGGCGTCATCGTCTATCAGGAACAGGTGATGCTGGTAGCCCAGGTACTGGCGGGTTACACACTCGGCGGGGCCGACATGCTCCGCCGCGCCATGGGCAAGAAAAAACCCGAAGAAATGGCCAAACAACGCGCCATTTTCACCGAAGGTGCTGCCAAACGCGGCGTAGCCGAAGCCCTGGCAACCCAGCTCTTCGACCTGATGGAAAAGTTTGCCGAATATGGCTTCAACAAGTCACATTCGGCCGCCTACGCACTGGTCGCCTTCCAGACCGGCTGGCTCAAGCATTACCATCCTGCGGCCTTCATGGCCGCAACGATGTCCTCCGAAATGGCGGATACAGACAAGGTACAACTTTTTTATCAGGACACCCAGGCCAACGGCATCGGCTTTCTGCCGCCTGACATCAACGCCAGCAATATCCGCTTTGAACCACTCGACGAAAAGACCATACGCTACGGCCTGGGGGCCATCAAGGGCACGGGAGATGCCGCACTGGGAGCCATCCTGCGTGCCAGAACCAAGGGGCCTTTCATCGACCTGTTCGATTTTTGCCAGCGCATCGACAAACGTGTCGTCAATCGTCGTGTCATCGAGGCCCTGATCCGCGCCGGAGCCTTTGACCGCCTGGACACGGAGACCTGCGACCCGCAAAACGGGCAACGCGCGCACCGCGCCCGCCTGCTGGCCTCTGTAGGCATTGCCCTCGAGGCCGCCGAACAGGCAGAGCGTCATGCCCGGCAAAGCAGCCTGTTTGCCGATGAAACTGCTGAAGGTGGGAAGAATCCGCACTACGTCGAAGCCGCCCGCTGGAGTGAGCGGGATCACCTGCTCAATGAAAAACAGGCTCTGGGTTTTTTCATCTCCGGCCACCCCTTCAACGCCTGCCGCGCCGAGCTGTCCTCCTTTGTCCGGAAATCACTGGCACAACTGGAACCCCAGCGCGAGCCCGTCCTGCTGGCGGGGATCGTCGTCTCGACACGCACCCAGATGACCCGTCGCGGAAAAATGGCGATCGTAATGATCGACGATGCCAGCGCACAGCTGGAAGTCACCATTTTCAACACCCTGTTCGAGGCAGAACGCACCAAAATTCGCGTCGACGAGCTGCTGCTGATCGAAGGCAAAGTGATGGCCGATGATTTCAGCGGCGGTTTGCGCGTCGTTGCCGACAAATTATTGACACTGGGCGAAGCACGTGGCCGCTTTGCCCGTGTGCTGAGCCTCTCCATGAACGGCAATCCGGATGCTGACAGACTGCACCGGCTGCTGACTCCCTACCGCACCAGCAGCCAGTCCGAATCCTGCCCCGTGCGCCTGGCCTATCACAACCAGGAAGCCCGGGTAAAACTTGGGCTGGCCGATACCTGGCGTGTGCGGCTGGATGACGAGCTGCTCGCAGGCCTGCACGACTGGCTATCCCCGGAAAATGTCGAGGTCATTTACTCATGAACAACCAAACTGTCGTCATCATCGATGAAGAAATGCTGGATGCCACGACCCAGGCTGCCCGTGAAAGCCCGCGCGGCCGGAAAAACAGGAATTTTCATCCGGACGACAATTTTCCTTCACACCGCCTGCTCAACGCCATCGAGCCCGGCTCCTATGTCGCGCCGCACCGTCACCTCGACCCTGGCAAGGATGAAACGATGCTCGTGCTTCGTGGCCGGATGGGGCTTGTCATCTTCGAGGATGACGGAACGGTTCGCCAGGCCGTATGCCTTGCGGCAGGCAGCAGAAAAATGGGCGTGGATATTCCGCATGGCTGCTGGCACACCGTGCTGGGGCTTGTGAGCGGAACGGTTTTTCTGGAGGCCAAGGCCGGGCCCTACGTTGCGCTAAATGAAGCGGAACGCGCTTCCTGGGCCCCGCTGGAAGGGGATGCAGCAGTAAAAAACTATCTGGCGGAACTGGAAACCCTGTTCAGTCAGCCGGATCGTGGCTGACATCGTGGCTGACTGAAGTCATCGGCATAAAGCTGACTTCCTCGGCAGTGACGCGATTTCGCCCTTCGGTCTTGGAAAGGTAGAGAGCCGCATCAGCCGCTGTAATCAGGCGTGCCGGATCGCTCGTCCGGGTCGGAATGGCACAGGCCAGGCCGACACTGATCGTCACATGCTCACCCGTCGTCGAGCGGGGGTGACGCAGCCCCAGGCCTGCCACGGATGAGCGCATGCGCTCGGCCACGACCATCGCACCCTCTAGCGGCGTTGCGGGAAGAATGACCGCGAATTCCTCGCCACCATAGCGGGCCACGACGTCGCTGACGCGCAGACGATGCTCGTCCGACATGGCACCGGCCACGAACTGGAGGCAGGCATCGCCCCCCTGGTGACCAAAAGTATCGTTGTAGAGCTTGAAATGATCCACATCGATCATCAGCAAGGACAAGGGAGTGGCCTCGCGTATTGAACGGCCCCACTCCTGCTTGAGCACCTTGTCAAACTGCCGCCGGTTGGCCAGGCCCGTCAAACCGTCGCAATTGGCCAGCTCCTGCAATTGGGCCTGCGCTTGCTGCAGTTTGACGATCAGCTCGTCTTGCGCGGATTTTTCCTCATCGAGCTGGCCAATCGCCTGAACCAGTTTTTTCTGGTAGATGGCGATGTCCGTAGCATCGACAATGGAAATGCAGACCTGCTCGACTGCATTGTCGGCATTCTTGATGGGCAGGAAGGTGCAGTTTTGCTGCATCGCATCCACCCCGCCGGTAATCGGGCGATTGTGGTGGAAACGGAAAAGGTAAGGACGCTGCTCCCAGGAGGTGAAAGCGTAATTCTTGAGAACGAAGACACTGCGGATTTTCTTTTCCAGCCACTTGGCGGGCAGTTCCGGAAAACACTCGAAGAGATTGCGCCCGATCAGCTCTTCAGAAGGACGGCCGCTATACGTTGCCATGAACTGATTCCACAGCGTGATACGCATTTCACTATCAACGACGAATATGCCCACCTCCAGCCGGTCGACCAGAAAATCCAGCATGGGGGCGACAACGGCGTCAACAGTCATCAGTAATTCTCAAGGAACCGGTCGAGTGCCGCTGTCAGGGAATGGATCTCCTCCTCGGTCATGAATATCAGCAAATGACAGGCGAAATTCCGCTGCTCCAGGCTGAAATTGACTTCCACCAGCAAGGCGTTGTTCCAGTTGGCACTGCTATCTGTCAGCAGATTTTCGATGGGTACGCGATCCGCCATCAACGAAGGGGGCGAAAAACTCATCTTTTCATGCAACTGGTCGCCAATCCCGGCAAGGCACGCACCCACCAGAATGTTGGTGATGTCCAGCAGCAATTCGAGTTCGGCCGCCCGGTCGAGGTCATGCTCATAGCCCATCAGGTCGGCCAGATCATTGCAGCGTTGCTCGCCAAAGACGACCAGAGCTTCGCCCCGTATGCCGCTATGGAAAGCCTGACGAACGGCGGATACCTGATTTTCACCCACGGCACTACGCAAGGAGGCCGCAACATCGTTCTGTGTGAGAAAGAGAATGCGCGGGATCGAGAGACAAACGAAATGATCCAGCACCTCGGCGATGGAAGCACCGGCCTGGCCCATGCCGATATTGGCGATTTCCTGCAAGGCCTCTTTTTGGTCGTTGGTAAGGAGCATATTCATCAGACCACGATTCCGTATTTTTTCAGAACGGCTTCAATCTTCTGGGCATCAACCGGCTTCTTGATGAAGGCTATCGCCCCCATGCCCAGCACCCGTTCCTGGGCGCGAGGCTGGATGTCGGCAGAGCAGACGATCACCAGACAGTTCAAGTCTTCCTTGCGAAGCGTCTCCAATACCTGGTAGCCATCCATTTCAGGCATCGTCAGATCAAGAAACATGACATCAACCTTACCTGCCCGATAGGCTTCCAGGGCTTCGAGACCGTTGCCTGCCTGAGAAATTTCGATATCCCAGTTGGGCGGCAAGGAGCGGATAAGCATCTTGCGCGCCATCGGCGAATCATCGACTACGAGAACAGAAACTGACATGACGGTGGGTATTCGTAAAAATCGGAGATTGGAAGCATCGGGGAAACATCGGGAGAGCAACATCGGGAGAGCATCAGACCGGCCGCTACCCTGCGAATTCTACCTTGACCGGGCAAGTTGGGAAGCGCGGGGAAGATTACGTTGTTTATCCACATCTGGCAATGCCAGAATGCCAAAAGACATATCGGCATCACATATCGGCATCAGCCGATCAGCCGATCTGCGGCGCGTTGCGCCGGATGACAAATACCGTGTCATCTTCCCCATGCTCCAGGAGAATGCTGGCCACACGCGCCTGCCAGAGCTCGCCGAAACGGCGAGTTTCATCAGCCCGGGCTTCGCCAGTCAGGCAGCGTTGCATCAATGCCGATATTTCAGGGTCGGCCGGAACGTAGCGCGGATTGGCGGCGGCATCGACCGAAGCCCCCGTGTCCTTGCGGGTAAACCGGATTTCCAGCGGAATATCCGATTTGAAAGCCAGCAGCTGACGGCGGTCAAACCGCCCGGCCAGCCCCTTGAAGCCGGTATCGACGGTCGCCCCCGTCAGCATGGACACGACATTGGCGATGACACCCGTCACTCCCGCCAGAACATCATCGCGGAACTCGACATGAATTGCACCGCGCTCCGGTAATTCTGCGCCATACAGGGCCATCAATGCCCGCCTTGTCAGCCAGTAAGCCGCCGCAACGGTTGGGCAGGAATGCCCCGCCAGCTTGACGACATCCAGATAGGAATACGTAATGATGCCGTTTTCGCTGGCCCCAAGAAATTCCGCCAGCGGATCACGCACCCTGAGCGTCGGGACTGATTCATAAAATGCAGGGGTCTGCATGGCTCATCCTTCCTGATGACGACTGCAAATACCAGAGAACAGCATGGCGACAATGAACACCGCCAGCGCGATGCCATCGAGATCGGCAATGTTCAGACCAGCTTCTTCGATTTATCCTGCCGGAGGATCTTGCTCATCGACTGCCCGTTCCCCATGAGATCCGCCAGGGTATACCCGTCCAGTTTCTCGTAAAAAGCCGCAAAAGCACTTTCGAGAATGCTGCCTAGCTGGCAGGCCGGGGCAATGCAGCAGGTATTGTTCTCCCCGGTCATACACTCGACCACCGCCCCGGTTCCTTCGCTCGAACGCACCACCGGGCCCAGGCAGATGTCCTCCGCAGGACGGGCAAGACGTATGCCGCCCCCCTTGCCACGCATCGACTCCACAAATCCATTGCGCGCCAGCTGATGCACCACCTTCATCAGATGATTCTCCGAAATGCCGTAAGCATTCGCCACTTCGGGAATAGTCGCAAGACGCCCGGGTTCCAGAGCAAGGTACATCAGTACCCGCAAGGTGTAATCAGTGAATGTCGTCAAGCGCATGATGTCAGAAGTGTTTAAGATGTAAATTTTACATTGCTTTAATGGGAGCAGGCTGCTAGCATTAAGTCGTCTGCTAAATATACCTTATGTTACCTGACAAAAGGAGGGATTCGCTCATGAAAACGCCGTCAGATCATGCCACCCGGATCGATTTACGGGAGTTACCCGCCGCCGAACGCAGACCGCGCGTCTTTGAAACCTTCGAGAACCTTCAGCCTGGCGAAACGCTGTTGCTGACTCATTGCCACCATTCGACCTTGCTGCACTACCTCCTGCTGGCCGAAGCTCCGCGAAAATTCTCCTGGGAATATCTGGAAAATGGCCCCGGAGTGTGGCGCATCCGCATCCGGAAGAATGCTGACACACCGGCAAGAGCCATCCAATGAAACGCCGCGCGGAACTTTTACAGCTCTCCCGCGAGCACCACACGGCTCTCGTTCTGGCCAAGCGCGCCCAGCGTCTGGGCCTCGGGGCAGCCGCTGATGCGCGTGATTTCATGGAGTCACTCCCGGCCATTTTCGCTGAAGAACTGGAGCCTCATTTCCAGATCGAGGAAATAGCACTGCTTTCCGCGCTACGCGATTCATCCTCCGCGAAAAATGTGAGCCGGATGGTTGAGCAAACCTTGGTGGAGCACACAGCATTACGTCAGCTGGCGCAGGAAATCGGCGCATACGATTTCTCAAAACTCGGGCCATTTGGCGAGCTGCTGGGCAAGCACATCCGTTTCGAAGAACGCGAGCTGTTCAACCTGGCAGAATCCTTGCTAACCCCCGAGGCTCTGGCCAGAATTGACGAAGCCATCAAACACTCCGGTGCAGGATGCTGCTCCACGATACCCTCCTGAACGCCGCCGCCCGAAGGATTCCCCCATGTCCATCCCTCACGCTTCCTCTGGAGAAATCATCAACATTCGCCCGCTGGGCGAAGCACTGAAGACGACCCGTTCATCCACGCTGATCCGGGCCAGCCATCTGGAAGTTTTCCGGCTGATACTCCCGGCAGGAAAAACAACCCATGAGCACCGCGCTGCCGGGGCCATCACGATTCAATGCTTAGAAGGCAGGGTCGAATTCCAGGCGCATGGCCAGACGCAAATCCTGCAAACCGGCGATCTGGTTTATCTGTCAGACGCACAGCCTCATGATGTTCTCGCCATCGAGGACACTGCCTTGCTGATCACCTTGCAGCTGCATCGGGAGTAAAACAAGCGTCACGCGCCTTCGGACGCGGAATACCCGCTTACGGCAAATTCTCCGCCGCCCACTGCTGCCAGCGCCAGGTATCCTGGCACATACGCCCGATGTCCAGTGCCGCCACCCAGCCCAGCCGCTCCCGGGCCAAAGAGGGGTCAGCGTAACACTGCGCGATATCGCCCGGACGCCGGTCGACAATCCGGTGAGGCACGCTCCGCCCGGAAACCTGGCCGAACGCCGCCAGCATTTCCAGCACGCTATAACCTCGCCCCGTTCCCAGGTTGACTGCCAGCGGCTCCCGGGCATCATCCAAAGCCGCCAGTGCCGCCAGATGCCCGCGCGCAAGATCAACCACATGAATGTAATCACGAACCCCCGTACCATCCGGCGTGGGATAGTCACTACCAAAGACGGAAAGCTCACGCAGCTTGCCGCTGGCCACCTGAGCGATGTAGGGCATCAGGTTATTGGGGATACCCGCAGGGTCCTCACCGATCATGCCGCAAACATGCGCGCCGACAGGGTTGAAATATCGCAGCAGGATGATGCGCCAGGAGGTATCGGAACGCGCCACATCCCGCAGCATTTCCTCGATCATCAGCTTGCTGCGGCCATAGGGATTCGTTGCCGATAGCGGAAAATCCTCGCGGATGGGCACGGCATGCGGATCACCATAAACCGTTGCCGACGAAGAAAACACCAGATTTTTGACCCCCGCCCCGGCCATGCACTCGAACAATACCTGGCTACCCGTCACGTTATTGTCGTAATAACGCAGCGGCTGAGCCACCGACTCACCGACAGCTTTCAGACCCGCAAAATGGATGACCGCCGAAAATTTGTGGGTAGCGAACACATCTCGCAAGGCCGCGCGATCGCGGATATCGCACTGCACGAAAAGCGGAGCTCGCCCCGCAATCTTCTCGATACGCTCAAGAACAGAACGTTTGCTGTTGCAAAGATTATCGACAATCAGAACATCCTGCCCGGCGGATAGCAGCTCCACCACCGTATGCGAGCCGATATAGCCCGCGCCACCTGTCACCAAAATCATGTGAATCCCTGCCAGAACGAATCCTGGGATGATAGACGAACTCAATGAGACACTGAAGGAGGTACTGAATTTTTCTTCACCCCGGCGAAAGTGCCCGAAGGCTACGGCACAACGAAGATTCTGCCTCTGAACTACGGGCAGCCGTAAAGGCTGCCCCTACAGGCGGCGGTTCAGACATCATCGCGCCGGATCAATATGCACTTATGTATACTTCTCGCCCGCCCCCTCAAACATCCCACATCTGGCTGCCTGTCCCCCGATACCCATGCCGGTTTCCTGCCGACACCGACACCCTGCCTGGCTACGCACATTCACCCTGGCCCTTTTGCTCCTCCTGACGCAGCTGGGCGCGCTGACGCATGCGCTGGAGCATCTGAAAAACACCCAGGGAAAACCGGCGGAAACTTTCTGTGAATGGTGTGTCGCCTATGCCCAGGGGGCTCACGCAGTGCCTGGCGTGCCGCTTGCCTCCCCGTTTTCCTCCCCCTGCCCCGCATTTGACGCTACCCGGCCTGTGCCGCCCTTGCGTCAGGCGGTTTTCTTCGCCTATCTGAGCCAGGCCCCGCCGCTGTATTCCTGAAGTCGATTGCCAATGGTGCTCCCGCCACGCGGCGGGCGTGCCCTGTCCATTTTCACAACAGGAATACACAGGATGAAACTCGGTCATCGGGCATCTCATGCCCCATTGCATCTCCCATTGCACGCTCTTTTGGTACTGGCTTTAACCATGCCCGGAGCTGCCCTGGCCAATAGCGAAATAGAACAGCTACGCGCCGAATTCGAGCAAAAACTCAAGGCATTGCAACAACAATACGAGGCGCGACTGAAAAAACTCGAAGCTGGTGAAGAACGCCTGGCAAGCCAGCCGACGCAGCCCATGCAGCCCGTAACGCCCCCCGCAGCCCCCGCTCCACTCCAGGCTGCCAGTACCGCAGCCACCGCCTTCAACCCTGAAATATCGCTGGTACTGCAAGGGGCTTACCTCGGACAGAAGAACATCCAGAACCGGCAGATCAACGGTTTCATGCCTGCTGCGCCCGATCATGCACACGACGGCGGCGAACGTGGCTTCACGCTGGGCCACAGCGAGCTAACGCTCTCCGCCAACATCGACCCGATGTGGCGCGGCCATGCCAATTTTTCAGTCGAAGACGACGCGGTCAACGTCGAGGAAGCCTGGTTCCAGTCGACAAGTCTCGGAAATGGACTGAGCCTGCGGGGAGGGCGTTTCCTCTCCGGCATCGGCTATGCCAACGAACAGCACCCGCACGCCTGGGATTTTTCCGATGCCAGCCTGCTGCAACGTGTGCTGTTCGGTGAAAACCTGCGCCAGGATGGTGTACAGCTGAAATGGCTGATGCCCAGCGATTCGTTCCGGGAGTTCGGCATCGAGGTCGGTCGCGGCCAGTCTTTCCCCGGCTCGCCTGCCGGTGGAAATCGTAACGGTGCTGCAAGCTGGGCAGCCTTCGCGCATAGCGGCGACGATATCGGCCTGTCCCACAGCTGGCGTGCTGGCCTCAGCTATCTGGCCAGCCAGCCCCGCCTGCGCGAAGCGCATCTGGAAGATACAGCCGGGATCGAGGCAAAAACCACATTCAGCGGAAAATCTTCAACCTGGCTGGCCGATTTCGTCTGGAAATGGGCCCCCGACGGCAATGCCCGGGAGCAATATCTCAAGCTGCAGGCTGAAGCCTTCCGCCGCGTCGAACACGGCGAGCTGGGCTGCGCGGACAACCGGGCCGAAGGTGGTGCCTGCAACGGTACGGCGGGAGATTACCAATCACGACAACACGGCTGGTACGCCCAGGCTGTTTATCAGTTCATGCACGGCTGGCGTACCGGCTACCGATACGACAGGCTCAATCCGGGACGTGTCGAATTCTCCGCCCTGCCACTGGCGACCATGGACCATCGACCCACACGCCACAGCCTGATGACAGACTACTCGCCGAGCGAATTTTCGCGTTTCCGTCTGCAACTGGCATACGACAAGGCAATGTCCGGCGTCATCGACAGGCAGGTGACGCTGCAATACATCCACAGCCTCGGCGCGCACGGCGCACACCGTTATTGAGGAGAAAATGATGAAAGCCCTGCGATTCACCCTGCTCATCCTGACAACAGGACTACTGCCCCTTCCGGCGGCGGCCGCCCTCAAGGTGCTGACCTGCGAGCCCGAATGGGCAGCACTGGCACGAGAAATCGGAGGCGAACGTCTCGTCGTCAGCTCGGCCACCACCGGCATGCAGGACCCCCATCACATCGAGGCCCGGCCCTCGCTGATCGCCCGGGCACGGCAGGCCGACCTGCTGGTATGCACGGGGGCCGAGCTGGAGGCAGGCTGGCTACCGCTGCTGCTGCGCGAATCGGCAAATCCGGCGATTCAACCGGGGCAACCGGGCTATTTCGAAGCAGCGCGCTACGTCAAGCTGCTTGAAAAACCCGCCGCAGCCGACCGGGCACAGGGAGATGTTCACGCTGCGGGCAACCCCCATCTGCATCTCGATCCGCGCAAACTGCTATACGTCGCTGAAGCACTCTCAAAGCAGCTGGCCGAGCTCGATCCTGCCGGAGCCAGCGACTACAAGAGCCGCCAGGCCGATTTCTCCACCCGTCTGAAGGCAGCCATCGCACGCTGGGAAAAACAGGGGGCTACCCTGAAAGGCGTGCCAGTTCTGGTGCAACACAAAAGCTGGTCTTATCTGGTCGACTGGCTGGGGCTCAATGTCATTGCCGATCTGGAACCCAAACCTGGTATCGAGCCTTCTGCCTCCCACCTGGCACAAATTCTGGAACGTCTGCGTGCCCAACCGGCAAAGATGATTCTTCGCGCCGGATTCTTGTCGCCCAAAGCCAGTGAATGGATTGCCGCCAAAGGAAACCTGAAGGCCGTCACGCTGCCCTTCACCGTCGGATCCTCCGAACGTGCACACGACCTGATCTCCCTCTATGACGACATTCTCGACCGTCTGACGGAGGCCGCGCGATGAACGCAGACAGCCTGCAAGCCAGCATCCTGCTCCCGGCCTTCGCAGCCGGGCTGCTGGTGCTGGCCAGTCATGTACCGCTAGGCACGGAAGTGCTCAAGCGCGGCATCATCTTCATGGATCTGGCCATCGCCCAGTTTGCCGGGCTGGGCATCATCATCGCGCACAGCATGGGTATCGGCCTGGGCATCGGTGAAGAAAACGGCAACCCCGCCGGCTGGGCAGTGCAACTCACCGCCATCATGGCGGCATTGCTCGGCGCACTACTGCTGCGCTGGACAGAAAAACACACACCAAAACACCAGGAAGCCCTGATCGGTGCCTCCTTCGTCGTCGCTGCCTGCGCCGCGATCCTGATGCTGGCCAAAGACCCCCACGGCAGCGAACACATGCAAGAACTCCTGGTCGGCCAGATTCTCTGGAGCACCTGGGAGAGCCTGCTGCCACTGGCAATCATGACGGCAGCCGTACTGGGAGCCTGGTACATGCTGCGCGCCACACGCGCCGCACCACTGGCTTTCTATCTGCTATTCGCAATGATCGTCACAGCCTCGGTACAGGTCGTCGGCGTATATCTGGTATTTGCCAGCCTGATCCTGCCCGCCCTCGCGGCAGGGAACCGCTTGTGGCTGGCTTACGCGACAGGAATCACAGCATATGCAGCCGGCCTGCTAGGCTCTGCCCTGTTCGACCTGCCGGCAGGTGCCACCATCGTGCTGATGCTGGCTGCCGTGAGCCTGCCGGTTGCGGCAGGCTCACGCCGCGAAGCACCGGAAAATGCTTCCCGGGCATGAGCCAAAACCTTCTTCCGGATCAGACTCAGACCCGCTCGAAAACCCCGGCAGCCCCCATGCCCGTGCCCACGCACATGGTAACCATGCCGTACTTGAGATTGCGGCGGCGCAGGCCATGCACCACCGTAGCGGCACGGATAGCCCCCGTCGCCCCCAGGGGATGCCCCAGCGCAATGGCTCCGCCCAGCGGATTGACCCGGGAAGGGTCCAGCTGCAAATCCTTCAGCACAGCCAGCGACTGCGCGGCAAAGGCTTCGTTAAGCTCGATCCAGTCGAGCTGATCCTGCGTAATGCCCGCCCGCTGACAAGCCAGGGGAACGGCTGCCGAAGGGCCAATACCCATGATTTCCGGTGCGACACCCCGAACGGCAAAGGAAACAAAACGCGCAAGCGGCGTCAGGTTGAATTGCCTGAGGATTTTTTCGGACACGAGCAGCAAGGCTCCGGCCCCATCGGAAGTCTGCGAACTATTCCCTGCTGTCACACTCCCTCCGGCGGCAAATACCGGCTTCAGCTTCGCCAGCGTGGCCAGGCTTGTATCAGCGCGCGCGCCCTCGTCCTGGGTGCAAAGGCGTGTTTTCACGTCGATCTCGCCCGTCGCCAGATTGGGAACGCGCTCGATCGCCTCGACCGGCGTCGTCTCGTCCCTGAATTCCCCGGCCTGCTGGGCGGCGATGGCCTTCTGATGCGATTGCAGGGCAAATTCATCCTGCGCCTCGCGGCTCACCTGCCATTGCTGGGCAACCTTCTCGGCCGTCAGGCCCATGCCATAAGCCATACCGATGTTTTCATCCCTGAAAACATTCATGTTCATCGAAGGATGATGGCCCATCATCGGCACAATGGACATTGACTCGACACCGGCAGCGATCATGACATCCGACTGCCCTGTGCGGATGCGATCCGCCGCCATTGCCACCGCCGTCAAGCCCGAAGCGCAGTAACGATTGACTGTCACCCCGCCCACTGTTTCCGGCAAACCGGCCAGCAATACGCTCACCCGGGCAACATTGAGCCCCTGCTCCGCCTCCGGGAAAGCACAGCCGACAATGGCATCCTCGATCAGCCCGGGATCAAGCCCCGGTGCCTGGGCGACAACCGCCTGCAAAACCCGCGTGAGCAGATCATCCGGTCGCACATGACGCAACATGCCACGCGGGGCCTTGCCAATCGGCGTACGCGTTGCGGCAACGATATAGGCATCCTGTAATTGCTGGGTCATTTTTGTTCTCCTGTCTTCAATTCCGCACCGGTTTTCCGGTTTGCATCATGCCCATGATGCGTTCCTGGGTCTTGGGGTGATTGAGCAACTCCATAAAGGCACGGCGTTCGAGGTCGAGCAGCCATTGCTCATCGACCAGGCTGCCGGGCTGAATATCGCCACCACACACGATTTCGGCGATTTTCGCGCCCAACGTGTAGTCGTGCGCCGAGATGAAACCGCCATCACGCATATTGACGAGCTGCGCCATGATCGTGGCAATGCCGTAACGCCCAGCGACGGGGAAGGCCCGGCGCAGCGGCGGGCGATACCCCGCAGCAGACATCGCGCGGACTTCGCTCCGGGCGACATTCAGCAACTCGTAAGGGTTGTAGACGATGATGTCATCAGCCGCGAGATAACCCATTGCCCGGGCTTCGATGGCCGACTTCGAGGCATTGGCCATGGCAGCATTGATGAAGTTACCCTTGAGGAACTGCAGCAGATCATTCCCCTGTGCTGCCAGGGCTGCACGGCGGGCAGCTTCCTTGAGCCCCCCGCCAGCCGGGACAAGACCGACGCCGACTTCCACCAGACCAATATAGGATTCCAGAGCGGCCACACGACGATCGGCATGAAGCAGCAGCTCGCAACCACCGCCCAGTGCCAGCCCGGAAACAGCCGCAACGACAGGCACCTGGGCATAACGCATGCCCAGATAGGCTTGTTGCAGGTCGTGCACCACCGGGCCGATGGCCTCGACCCCGCCGGACATGAACAAGGGCAGCACGGCCTGCAAATCGGCACCGGCGGAAAAGGCTCCGCCATCTGCCGCATCGGTATTCCAGATCACGAGCCCCTGGTAATCCTTCTCAGCCAGAGCCACGGCACGGTTAAGCCCCTCGATCACCTGCGGCCCGATGACGTGCATCTTGGTTTTCATGGAAAAAACCAGCACATCGTCATTCTGATGCCACAAACGCACAGCCTCGTCCTCAAACACCGTCACGCCAGCCGTACGGGCATCGTTGCCGGTCTCGCCTGCCAAAGATGCGCGGAAAGCCTGACGGCGATACACCGGCAGATCACTCTTTGGCAGATTCCGTTTTTGCGAAGCCGACCAGGAACCCTCGTTACCATGCACCCCGCTGCGGCCATCGAAAACCCAGGCAGGCAAAGGGGCCGAGCAAAGCGCATGTCCGGCCTCGATATCTTCCTTGACCCACTGGGCGATCTGCTGCCAGCCAGCGGATTGCCAGACTTCAAAGGGCCCCGTTGTCCAGCCATAACCCCAGCGCATGGCAAAATCGATGTCGCGCGCGCTGTCTGCGATGGTATCCAGATGCACGGCAACATAATGGAAAGCATCGCGGAAAATAGCCCAGAGAAACTGCGCCTGGGGGTGATCACAAGCACGCAGTGCCGCCATGCGGCGGGCGACGTCCTTCTCCTTGAGTATCTTCAGGACGCCCTCATCCCCCTTCCCGCCCGCTGGAACGTAGCTGCCGCTGGCGGTATCGAAACGATGGATTTCCCGGCCAACCTTCCTGAAAAATCCCGCGCCGCTCTTTTGCCCGAGATTGCCCCCGGCAATCAGCTTTTCCAGGGCAGCTGGCGTGCCATAAACGGTCTGGAAAGGATCATCGGGCAGATGTTCGCGCTGGGTCTTGATGACATGCGCCACGGTATCCAGCCCCACCACATCCGCCGTGCGGAAAGTAGCGGACTTGGCGCGGCCCAGACGCGCACCGGTCAGATCATCGACCACATCGCAGCCCAGACCGTATTTTTCGGCCTCGTGAATCGTGGCCAGAATGCCGAAAATACCGACACGATTGGCGATGAAGTTGGGCGTATCCTTGGCCCGCACGACACCTTTACCCAGCGTGGTCGTCATGAAACCTTCGAGCTGATCCAGGATTTCCGGCCGGGTTTTCGCCGTCGGAATCAGCTCGACCAGCGGCATGTAGCGCGGCGGGTTGAAGAAGTGCACCCCGCAAAAACGCGCCTTCAGTTCGTCGGAAAAACCATTGGCCAGCTCGTTGATGGACAGGCCGGAGGTATTGGTGGCGAAAATGGCCTGCGCGGCCAGATGCGGGGCGACCTTCTTGTAAAGATCGTGTTTCCAGTCCATGCGCTCGGCAATGGCCTCGATCACCAGATCGCATTCACCCAGCAAAGCCAGGTGGTCGTCATAATTGGCAACCTGGATCAAATCCGCATCCCCGGAGTTGCCCAGGGGGGCCGGGTTCAGTTTTTTCAGGTTGTCGATCGCACGCAGAACGACGCCATCCTTTGGCCCCTCCTTCGCGGGAAGATCAAACAGAACGACGGGAACCCTGGCGTTGACGCAGTGCGCGGCAATCTGCGCCCCCATCACGCCCGCCCCCAGGACAGCGACTTTTCGGACAATGAAACGGCTCATGAGATATTCCTCCGGTCAAAAGAGTTCGGCTTCGAGATCGATCAGGCAGGCCGCCCCCGAGCGTGCCTGGCGGATCAGCATGGCAGTCTCCGGCAGCAGGCGGGCAAAGTAAAAACGTGCCGTGGCGAGTTTCGTCCTGTAAAAGACATCGCCAGAATCCTGTTTTTCCAGTGCAATTTTCGCCATGCGGGCAAATAGCCAGGCAAAAACGAGATGACCGGCCACGCGAAGGTAAGGCACGGCAGCCGCCCCCACTTCATCCTGGTTCTGCATCGCCTTCATGCCCAGTTCCATGGTCAGTTTGGTCAGCTTGTCCCCTAGATCGGCCAGCGGTTCGACAAATTCCTTCATTGCCTCTTTACCCGCGTTTTCGGCAATGAAGGCCTGCACCAATGCCCCGAATTTCTGAAGTTTCGCGCCACCATCATGCAAAATCTTCCGCCCCAGAAGATCGAGTGACTGAATGGTGTTCGTCCCTTCATAAATCATGTTGATCCGGGCATCGCGAACGTATTGCTCCATACCGTTTTCGACGATGTAACCATGGCCGCCAAAAACCTGCATAGCCTCCGTCGTGGCGGTCCAGCCGTTATCCGTCAGGAAAGCCTTGACGATGGGCGTGAGCAAGGCCAGCAGATCCGCCGCCTCCTCGCGCTCGGCCGGATCAGGGTGTTTTGTCTCGCGATCACCTTGCAGGGCCACGAAAATAGCGAAAGCGCGCCCTGCCTCGGCATAGGCCCGCGCCGTCAGCAACATGCGCCGCACATCGGGATGCACGATGATCGGATCTGCTGGCTGATCTGCAGCCTTGACGCCAGACAGGCTACGCATCTGGATGCGGTCGCGGGCATAGACAACGGCGTTCTGGTAAGCCACCTCGGTCAAACCCAGCGATTGCAGGCCCACCCCCAGACGTGCCTCGTTCATCATGACAAACATGGCATTGAGCCCCTTGTTTGGCTCGCCGATCATCCAGCCTGTCGCGCCATCCAGATTCATCTGGCATGTCGCATTACCATGAATGCCCATTTTTTCCTCGATGGCCCCGCAGGCAATGGCATTGCGCGCCCCCGGGTTGCCACTGGCATCCGGCAGGAATTTCGGAACCAGGAACAGCGAAATGCCGCGTGTGCCCGCAGGCGCATCGGGCAGACGGGCCAGCACCAGATGAACGATATTGGCTGACATGTCATGTTCACCGGCAGAAATGAAGATTTTCGCGCCGGTGATCCGGTAACTGCCGTCGGCCTGCGGTTCGGCCTTGCTGCGTAGCAAGCCCAGATCCGTACCGCAGTGCGGCTCGGTCAGACACATGGTTCCCGTCCACTCGCCACCGATCAGTCTGGGCAGGTAAAGTGCCTTCTGCCCGGGTGTGCCATGCGCGCGCAGGCAGGCGTAGGCCCCATGCGACAAGCCCGGGTACATCGTCCAGGCCTGATTGGCCGAATTGAGCATTTCCAGCAGCGCGCTGCTGACCACATGCGGCAGCCCCTGGCCACCATATTCCGGATCACAGCCCAGCGAAGGCCAGCCCGCCTCGACGTACTGCCGATACGCCTCCTTGTACCCCCGGGGAGTAGTCACCGTCTGCGTCGCACGGTCGAAATGACAACCTTCACGATCACCGCTGTGATTCAGCGGAAACAGCACCTTGCTGCAAAACTTGCCCATTTCCTCGACGATCTGGTCGATGGTGGCAGCATCGATATCGGCATGCGGAGGCAATTTCCGCAATTCGGCTTCGACATGATGCAGTTCGTGCATGACGAATTGCATGTCGCGCAAAGGGGGGGTGTAGTGGGCCATATCCTTGCTCCTCCAAAAAATTTCCAGACTCGATCAAACAATCCGCCGGGAATGAGCCGACGGAACAGACAGATGCAAAATTCCCCGATCAGGCAATCAGGCGTTGATCCACCTTCTTTTCAGGCCGTGCCGGAGCCACTTCCGGTAGCGGCGCGCGCAGCCCACCCAGCAAAAAGCTCATCAAGCGTGCATGAAGAGCCTCCGGATCGCTATCCTCCAGCCCGCCCAGCAAATTCAGGGCAGCCGAACCCGAAGTGGCGTAAGACATGGCACCCAGCATGAAATGAAACCGCCACAGGATCTCATCGCGCGGCACATCCGGCAAAGCCTTGAACAAGGCCGCCTTGAAACGTGGCACGGCCCCCGCGTACTCCCGCGCGAGGAAATCACGAACAAAAGGCGTCGGTGCGGCATAAGTTCGCCCCAAAAGCCGCATAAAGCTGTTCCCGCCATTTTCCTTGTCCGCCGCCAACCGGATAGCCACACCAAAAAAAGCCTCGAGAATCTGCCGGGGACGCAAAGGAAGCTCCCCGGCAGTCGACTCCAGAAAATCCAGCTGCTTGAGGCACTGCTCATTGAGCCAGCCCAGACGCTGCCGGAACACCTCCTCGATCAAGCTTTCCTTGGAACCAAAGTGATAATTAACCGCCGCAAGATTCACCCCGGCCTTGCCGGTGATCTGACGCATCGTGGTCGCCTCGAAGCCATGCTCGATGAACAAAAGCTCGGCAGCACGCAAAATTCGGGTTCGGGTATCGAGATCGGACATGAAGGATTCCACCTGTTTCAAACGTTTGTTTGATTTCAGCAGAACCACTTCAAACTGTCAAGGCAAAATTCATCGCGAAATTCACCTGCATGTCGCCAGGGCAATCGCATTTGAAATTTCCCCACCCGTAGGGGCGAATCATTATTCGCCCTGAATTGTCATTCGCCCCGAACCCCATTCTCGCGATGCTCCGGCATGCGGCTTCATTTTCAACCCTGCCGGGACTCGCCCCACCTCTACGGGTGGCTCCGCCCTGCGGGCTCCTGCCGGCGGGCGCAATCAATCATCGAAAATCAAATGCGATTGCCCTGTGCATGTCGCAGTTTGACAAACTTCCCCGTGGGTTGATGCTAGAATTGCCTGCTCAGGATGCCAGCAGGATCCCTGAAAGTTCCGGGCCTGAAACTTCCGGGCGGGTGTAGTTCAATGGTAGAATGGCAGCTTCCCAAGCTGCATACGAGGGTTCGATTCCCTTCACCCGCTCCACGCTCCATACAGCCCAGACACGCATCATGCATTGATGCATGACGCCTGGCAAAGACGCCTACTCGCCATCCCCCGCGGCCAGAGAACCATCCTGCAAATGAAGGATTCGTCCGGCGCGGGCAGCCAGCCGGGGGTCGTGCGTCACCACGACAATGCTGGTTCCCTGCCGGGCATTGAGTGAGAGCATGAGCTCAAAAACGGCTTCCGCCGTATGTCGGTCCAGATTGCCGGTGGGCTCATCGGCCAGCACACAGGCGGGCTGGGTGACCAGTGCACGGGCGATGGCGGCACGCTGACGCTCGCCACCGGAGAGTTCGCCCGGCCGATGGGTCAGGCGATGCCCCAGACCGACTTCCTTGAGCAGCCCGGCAGCCTGCTCCTCGGCGTCCGCACGGGGTATGCGGCGGATACGCAGTGGCATGGCGACATTTTCGAGCGCGGAAAATTCTGCCAGCAGATGATGAAACTGATAAACGAACCCCAGGCTTTCGTTACGCAACCGTCCGCGTTCGGCTTCCGGCAGTGATGTCAGCTCACGCCCCAGGACGCTGACCTTACCGGCCGTCGGGCGATCCAGCCCACCCAGAAGATGGAGCAAGGTACTCTTTCCGGAGCCGCTGCTGCCGACGATGGCGACACGCTCGCCCCGCATCACCTGCAGATCGATGTCGCGCAGCACCGGCACTTCGTTACCTGCCTGCCAGAAGGTTTTTCTCAAGCCCTGACAAACAATGGCCTGTTCACTCATAGCGCAGGGCCTCCGCCGGGTTGACACGCGCCGCGCGCCAGCTGGGGTAGATCGTTGCCAGCAAGGTCAGCATGAAGGAGACACCCGAGATGATGAACACATCCGGCCACTGCAGTTCCGAGGGCAGTTCGGAAATGTAATAGACATCCTTGGCAAGGAATTGCGTACCAAGCAGCCGCTCGATGGCAGGCACGATCACATCAACATTGAGGGCCAGTGTGATACCGCCAGCCACACCCAGGGCCAGGCCAATGACGCCGATCAAGGCTCCCTGAACGATGAAAATCTGCATGATGCTGCCCGGAGACGCGCCCAATGTACGGAGGATGGCAATATCGGCCTGTTTATCGGTCACGGCCATGACCAGTGCCGAGACGATATTGAAGGCAGCCACGGCGACGATGAGCAGCAGGATCAGGAACATCATGTTCTTTTCGATGGCAACGGCGCGGAAGAAATTGGCATGGCTGCGCGTCCAGTCAGAGATAAAAACATCGGCATCGACCAGACCCAGCAGTTCCCTTGCAATGCGTGGCGCAGCGAAAAGGTCGTCAGTTTTCAGGCGCACCCCGCTGACGCGGTCGTCGAGCCGGTAAAGACGCTGGGCATCGGTCATGTGGATCAGGGCCAGCCCGGAGTCGAATTCGAACATGCCCACTTCAAAAATACCGGTCACGGTGAATTGCTTGAGACGCGGCAGGATGGCTGCTGCCGTCACCATGCCCTGAGGGGCGATCAGGGTGACCTTGTCGCCAATCGATGCCCGCAGGGCGTATGCCACTTCGGAGCCCAGGATGATGCCGTAGCTGCCGGGCTTCAATTCCGCCAGATGCCCCACTTTCATGTGTTTTTCAAAATCGGCGACTTTTTCCTCCGCATCCGGCAGGATGCCACGCACCATCACACCACGAACATCCTGATCGAAAGAAAGCATGCCCTGCTCCTGGACAAACGGAGCCGCAGCACGCACCCTGGGGTGGCGCGATGCCTCCTGCGCGACTTTTTGCCAATCCGGCAGCTCCCCGCCGCTACGGGCCGAGCCCGTGACCTGGACATGCGAGGCCACCCCCAGGATGCGCGTTCGCAACTCACGCTGAAAGCCGTTCATGACAGAGAGAACGACAATCAGCGCGGCCACACCCAGTGCGATGCCCAGGGTGGAAATCAGGGAAATAAAGGAAATGAAGCCATTGCCAGCCCCCTGCCCTTCGGTTTCGCGCTTCCTGGAGCGCGTATAGCGCAGGCCAACCCACAGTTCGTATTTCATGATTGCCGTATGTTAACATGGCCGGATGCCGCTTCCGTCCGTACCGATCCAGTCCGTACAACTCGCCGTACAACTCGTTTTGCCCGGCCTGCTCTGGCCTCGCCAGATTCTCCCTGAAGCTACCGCCAAGCTCGATCTGCCCGCACTCTCCTGGCTGCTGGGGCGTGCCCGGCGACAGTGGCTTCCCGCGCAATCGCTGGAAGCCTGTCTGTGCGAATGCTTTGGCGTGGACGGCCAGCCTGTGGAAAAGTTCACCGAATACCCGCTGGGAGCCTTGCGAAGATACGGCGAATCCGCTGCCCTCCCCGAAGAAAACGACTTCTGGCTGTGCGCCGACCCGGTTCATCTCAGTGTCGAAAAACGCCGCATCACCCTGCCCGCGCAAACGCACCCGGCATCGGACGAAGAAATGCAGGCCATCGCCACGGCGTTTCGCCAGTATTTTTCCGACATTGGCAGCGATTCCCCCGATTTTCACGAGTTTCACCCCGCCCCCCTGGGGCGTGGCTATCTGCGCCTGAAACATTTTCCGGCCATGACCACAACCCCACCCTCCGCTGCTGCAAGCGTCGATGCCATGCTGCCCCGGGGCCCGGATGCCCCGCGCTGGCGTCGCCTGGCGAACGAAATGCAAATGGTGCTGCACACCCTGCCCTTCAACGAAGAACGGGAACGGCAAGGCCGGCCTCCCCTGAACGCGCTATGGCTCTGGGGGGCAGGCCCCCTGCCGCCAAAACCGGAAAAATCTCCCTTCACAGCGGTACATGGCAACCATGCCCTGCTCACCGGCCTGGCCCGCCGGGCGGGCGAATCGGCCTCCTGCCCGGGCAATGCCCAGACCCTGCTCGCCCAGACAGGCGGATCGCACCTGCTGCTCATCGACACCTTGCAGCAAGCCGCCCGCCAGTACGATCTCCTGCAATGGCGAGAGATGCTCATAAAAACCGAACGCGAATGGCTGCAACCACTACGCCATGCCCTCATCACAGGCAGACTGAAAAGGCTGAAAATCTCCGCCCCGGGCGATGAAACCCGCCTCGATCTCGATCTGACGCAAATATCCGCCCGGGCCTTCTGGCGTCGTCCCCGTTCCCTTGCCGAAATTCACCCATGACCCGAATCACCACCCGCCGCATTCCCACCCGCGCCAGCCTGCTACTCGAACAACAAGGCATGCACCCTTTGCTGGCAAGGCTTTATGCCGCGCGCGGCATTCTTGACCGCGACGAACTCGACACCAGCTTTGGCAAGCTTCTGCCGCCTGCCCGGCTGCGTGGCGCGGAAGAAGCCGCCGTCTTGCTGGCCGACACGATTGCCGCCAACGGGAAAATGCTGATCGTCGCCGACTACGACTGCGACGGCGCGACGGCCTGCGCCATCGGCCTGCGCGCCCTGCGCCTCCTGGGCGCGCAACAGGTTGATTACCTCGTCCCCAACCGTTTTGAATACGGCTACGGCCTGACACCGGAAATCGTACAACTGGCCCATGCCCGCCAGCCCGACCTTCTCATCACCGTCGACAACGGCATCGCCAGCGTCGCCGGTGTCGCCCAGGCACGTCGTCTGGGAATGAAAACCCTGATTACCGATCACCACCTGCCCGGCGATGTTCTCCCGGAAGCCGATGTCATCGTCAACCCCAACCAGCCAGGCTGCGCCTTTCCAAGCAAGGCACTGGCCGGTTGCGGTGTCATGTTCTACGTCATGCTCGCCCTGCGCGGCGAACTGAGAAAACGTGGCATCTTTCAGAACAAAGCCGAACCCAATCTTGCCAACCTGCTCGACCTGGTAGCCCTGGGCACGGTAGCCGATGTCGTCCCGCTCGACAGCAACAACCGCATCCTGGTCACGCAGGGGCTGGCGCGAATGCGCTCAGGCAAGATGCAGCCGGGGGTCGCCGCTCTCTTCCGGGCAGCCGGGCGTCGGCCGGAAAATGCCGTTGTCTTTGATCTTGGATTTGCTCTTGGCCCGCGTCTCAATGCAGCAGGCCGTCTGGCCGACATGTCTTTGGGCATCGAATGTCTATGTACGGAAGATGCCGCCCGCGCCCTCAACATCGCCCAGGAGCTCGACAAGCTCAATCAGGAACGGCGCAGCATCGAGGCCGACATGCAAAACGATGCACTGATGCTGCTGGAAGAAATCAACGAAAACAATGAGGAGGAAACGGAAGCCGGCAACTCCTCCGCCAGCATCACCTTGTTCGACCCGGACTGGCATCAGGGCGTCATCGGCATCCTGGCCTCGCGCATCAAGGACAAACGCCATCGCCCCACGTTTGTGCTGGCGCGGGGTAACGAAGGCGAGCTGAAGGGCTCCGGGCGTTCGATTCCTGGCCTGCACCTGCGCGATGCGCTGGATCTCGTCGCCAAGCAGCACCCGGATCTGCTGTTGCGCTTTGGCGGCCACGCGGCAGCAGCCGGTATCACCATCCGGGAAGATGATCTGCTGCTGTTCGAGGAAGCCTTCGAGCATGTTTGCCGGCAACTACTCACGCCCGCCGAACTCACCCGCACCCTGGAAACCGATGGTGCGCTCGAAACCGCGCACATGTCACTGAGCTCAGCCCGCCTGCTGCAGGAACAAATCTGGGGCCAGGGTTTTCCGCCGCCCCTGTTTACCGATGAATTCGACGTGGAAAATCAGCGCATCCTCAAGGAAAAACACCTCAAGCTCACGCTCTCGAAAAGCGGCGCGCGCTTCGATGCCATCCAGTTCAACTTTGCCGAAAATGTTCCGGATCGCGTCCGCGCCGTCTTCAAACTCGATGTACACGAATACAACGGTGTGGCGAATGTCCAGCTATTACTGGAACATCTTGAGCCGGCCTGAATTTACTGAAGAAACCCCGCCTGACAGGCTGCCAGGGCATCCGGCGTATCGACATCCACCAGCACTGCATCGTCCTCCATCTCGACCCTGACCACCTCAGCGGCGTGGCTTTGCAAAAGTGAGCGCGCCCCCTCATCCCCTTCCAGCGTCTGTAGCCTGACAAAATAGCGACGCGGCCAAAGTACGGGATTACCGCGCCGCGCCTGGTAAAAAGGCACGACGACACCGCCAGTTTCAGTAAAAGCGGCCATCAGCCGCGCCAGATGCTCCGGGCGAAGGCAAGGCATGTCAGCCAGCATCACCAGCACACCGTCGATCTCCGGCGGCAAGGCGGCCACGCCCCGCCGCAGGGAGCTTGCCATGCCGCTTGTGTAATCCGGGTTATGAACCAGCCGCACATCACTGGCGGCCACCTGAGCGCAAACCGCCCCGGCCTCATGCCCTGTAACCACCACTACCTCCAGCGACAGCGCGCGTGCCGTATTCACTGCCCGCTGCACCATCGGCAAGCCCCCCACTTCCGCCAGAAGCTTGGACGCCCCGTTCATGCGGCGTGAACACCCAGCCGCGAGGATGAGTGCTGCGATGCGTGAGGGAACACCGATGCCACAGCGCATGCCCGACTCATTCATCCCCGGCATCTGTATTCCCCGAATGATCCGAATGATCCCCCTCCCCCCGGGGCCAGTCCGGAAACGGCCCGGGAGACGAACGGATCAGCCCGCCTACGCCCATGGCTGCCCATTCCCGCTCGCCCGGAGGCAGACCAGCATGCAAACGCTGCAAAACCCAATCCACACCATTCAGACGCTGCGAACGGGCGCAACCGGGTAACACCAGAACAGGAACCTCGTCCAGCCACGCCATGAGCAACATATTCCCTGGCTCGACAGGCAAGCCGAACCGCTCGATCCTGCCCCCGGCGGCCGTGACCCCCCCCGGAACGGTATCCCGCCTGTCTTTCGTGCCTGCCGCACCACTGATCAGAATCAGCTCACACCCTTGCGATTTCGCCCGAAGCAGCGCGGCAGCGATCTGCGTCGTTGCGTGGGCGCAAGACGCCTCAAACACCAGCGTGCTCCCCAATACCGCCAGCCTTTGCTGCATGGCCAGCCGGATGGGCGGCGATGATTTTGCGCGTTGCCCCGGCAGTGTCGTCACGATCAAGCCCGCGCGGTATGGCCGCCATGGCGCGACATTCAAGGGCGGCGTACCGGATGCCTCAAGCCGTTGCCGACAAGCCGCCAGAAGATCACGTCGCACCCCGCAAGGAATGATCTTGACTGTCGCCACCACCTGCCCCGGGCGCGTCACTGACCAGGGCGGCAATGTACCGATGGCGATGGACTCATTCACCAGATTGGCGGCGATGATGCGCTCCGCATCCACCGTCAATACGCCAGCGACTTCCGCATGCAGATTGCACCGCCCGCCCCTGGCCTGCCGCAAGGAAAGATTTTTCCCGCAAAGGAATTCCGCGACACTCTGCGCCGCCGGATTTTCGGCGACATCCTCCGGCCCCAGACGCGCGCCGCTGACCCGCACAACACCTGCCGCCTGCAAATCGGCAACATCCCTGGCCGACAGCACCTGCCCCTTGCGATACCGGCCCGTCGCCGTCGTCAGGCTGTGTGCCAGCATGATGCCAACGCTCTCCGGAACGGGAAAATCTGAAAACTCAACCATCGAAACGCAACACTCCAGAATACAGTGCCGAAAACGCGCATCTTACGGCGATTCAAAACAAACAGCACCATGTTTTCCGGCCTGTCATGCCAATTGCATTCGAGATTCCCCCACCCCGTAGGGGCGAATCATCATTCGCCCCGCCCCCCCCTTCGCGCGATGCTCCGACATGCGGCTTCATTTTCAACCCTGCCGGGGTTCGCCCCGGCGGGTGCGCTGATCGAAGCAGGGAAGTGAAAAAACACCGAAACCCCAATGCGTTTGCCCTGTCCGGCCTCTTCAGCACCTCCCCTGCACGCAGGAAAGACATACAATGGCAAAATGTGTGAGACACTTTGACGCACCGCACCATCGCACCACCGCACCACGCACATTGCCACTCCTGCAGGACGCCCGCAGGATTCCCCCAGATGGTTCCGATTTATCGCGCCGCATCATCTCCCGCCATGAGAATGCCCACCCTGAGCGATTCGTCCCGATCCGGCAATATCGAAGAAGATAGCGATGCAACGCGTCTTGCCCATATCAATGATCCGGAAACACGCCTGAAAACCCGTGGCCTGCTGGACCTTGCCGCCCGGATCTCCAATGGCATCTACATCTACCTCGCCCTCTGGCTGATTATCGCCGGTGTCACCGGCCTGCTACGCGATCTGCCCCTGTTTTCCTGGGCATGCGCTGCCTGGCTGGCTCTGGTTGCCGTTTTCCGCCATCTTCTGGCGCGGCGAATCGCCGGATTGGCAACAAAGCGTCTCGTTTTTGCCTACGCCACCCTGCGCGCCTCGGTACTGGCCAACGGCATCAGCTGGGGTTTGCTCACGGCCTCCAGCATCATCTGGCCCAAGCTGGAACCCATCCGCATCGCCCTGATTATCGTCGCCCTGGGCCTGTGCTCTGCCGGCAGCATGGCCATGGCCATCGACTCCTTCCTGCGTTACTGGTTTCCGGTCGTCGTCATCATCCCGGTTTCCATTGCCGCCGCCAGCCAGCCCAACGATGGCAATCTTCTGCTGGCCTGCCTGATCGCCATCTACACGATATACATCATGACCACCACGGGCATCGTTCACCGCGATTACTGGCGAGCCGCACGCGCGACAGCCGCGCTCGAACATGCCAGTCAGACCGATGCGCTGACACAGGTATCCAACCGCATGAGCTTTGACCAGGAATACCAGCGCGAATGGCGGCGGGCCCGCCGCAGCAATGAAGGGCTGGGCATTTTGATGATCGACCTTGATCACTTCAAGTCGATCAACGACACCTACGGCCACCCCGCCGGAGATGCCGTACTGAAAAACACTGCAGCCGCCATCCGAAAAACTCTCCTGCGCGCGGGAGACTCCGTTGCCCGTTACGGGGGTGAAGAATTCGTCGTCCTCCTGCCCCACACCAATCTCGAAGGCACACAAGCCGTCGCAAAACGCATCTTGAGTAATGTGGCCAGCCAGCGCATTCTCATCGACCCGGGTACTGAGCTGAATATCACCTGCAGCATTGGCTCCGCCTGGGCCCATCCGGAAAACCCGGCCCCCTCCGAAGAACTGCTGAAACAGGCCGACACAGCACTCTACCGGGCCAAGGCTGGCGGCCGAAACCAGGTGTGCCATGCAAACGTGCCGGGGAATTCAGCCTGAGAAGAACATCCGGCAAAATTCAGGTCGGTCGCGTCAGCTGTGAATAAAGCAAGGGCAGACGGCGAGCGAGTTCTTCGGGATGGCGCAGCACCAGAAATCCGCCCGGCCCGAACAAATGCGGCAGGTAATCTGCACCTTCCCGGTCGATGGTCAGGCAGAAGGGCTGAATACCGGTGCGGCGGGCCTCGATGAGACTCATGCGCGTGTCCTCGATGGCATAACGGCCCTCATAGGCGTCAATATCCGTGGGCTTGCCGTCGGAAAGAATCAGCAACAAACGCTGGCCTTCCCCCTGTGCTTCGAGCAAGGTGGTCGCCCGGCGAATGGCAGCCCCCATGCGAGTGTAGTAGCCCGGCCGGATGGCAGCGATGCGGCCCCGGTGGGTTGCATCGTAATGCGCGTCAAATGGCTTGATTTCATGAAAGCGCACATTGCCCCGCTTGAGCGAGGAAAAACCATACATGGCGAAGGTATCGCCGCAGGCAGAAAGAGCCTCGGAAAAAAGCATCATGCCATCCCGGATGGCATCGATGACGCGCAGATTGTCAGCAATGCCAGCATCGGTCGACAAGGATAAATCTGCCAGCAGCAGGCAGGCGAGATCGCGTTCCTGCCGGTTACGCGCAAGATAGGCCGGCATCCCGCCCGCATGGCCCGCATGGCGATCGGCATAGGTTCGCACACAGGCGTCGATGTCGAGCTCTTCCCCTTCCGCCTGGTTTTTCTGCCAGCGGCGGGCCGGGGTCAGTGCGGAAAACTGGGAGCGCAAACGACGTGCGGCGAGCTGCAGATGTTCTGGCAAAGCAACGGGCGTTGCCTTGCGGGCCTCCATCATCTGCAACCGGCACCAGTCGCGTTTCATCTGGCGTTTTTTCCAGTCCCATTCCGGCAAGGGAATACCCTCGCCCACGGGCATGTCATCCTCGGCGGCAGAGGGCAGATCCAGATCGAAACGTACTTTGCTGGCTACGGCTTTGTCGTCACGCGCCAGTGTCAGCTTGTCCATGTTTTCGGCCTTGCTGGCGGCATCGGGGTCCGGCTCTTCATCGGTATCGCGATTAACCTTGACGAATTCGGCCCAGGACAAAAGGCTTTCCGCGCGGAACATGAGAATGAAAGGTGATTCATTCTCCGGCATATCGGTGCGCTCGGCCTGATGACGCTTGTTGCTCCCCTGCTGCTCCTGCCCGCCGCTTTCGGCGGCTTCGTGGTGCTTGCGGCTGGCGGTGCGTGTTTGCCCGTCCTCCGGAGCCGGGCGCAGCCACAGGGGAACGGGTTGGATATCCGCCGCTTTCTTGCGCGTCAGTGGCGGCAAGGCATCGACACTACCGGGATGCTGCAAGGCGCATCGCAAGGCTTCTTCGCGGCGAGCTTCGTCCGGCGGTAGCCGGGAAGGCTCGATACGCAAGGCCAGGGCAGCCGTGACCAGACGGTCATAACGTGGTTTGAGACCGGGGAAATCCCGAAGGACAGCCAGGGTTGCCTGCTGATTGGCAAGCAGCCAGCCAGTTTCTTCGATATCGCCATGCCGGGCTGCCAGGGCGGCAAGCCAGAGATAAAGATCGCGGTTCAGGCTTTTTTCAGGGAACAGGGCCAGACGCGGCGGAAGGTGCAAGGTTTCGGCATCGCGCGCTGCCTGGGCAATGCGGTCCCCCGTGTGGGCGATGCGCTGGAGAAAACGACGTCGCCCCGAATGATGAGCATCAGCAGCCGGCGCGACACGCAAACCGGCATCCCCCCCGAAGGCACGGAAAAGAAGCCCGACACTGCGCTCGACTTCATCGAGCATGACAGCAGCCCCGGGGTATTCCCGTTGCGCTGCCCGGCTGATGAAGCGATGCCAGATTTCGCCGATGTATTCTTCCATGTGAAGATCCGGAGCTCAGGCGAATCGCCCGAAAAAACAGGCAGATTCAGTCACACTTCACCCCGACCAGCGGATAAACGAATTCCCGCCCGGCAATGGCGCGTGAAAGGCCGAATACACCCAGCAGCACGAGTGTCGAATGAATGCAGGTGAAGTAGAGAATGACGACGACCCAGGTCCATTGCCAGTGCAGCCCGCCCAGTACGATGAAAAGCGCGCTGAAAACCAGCAGCAGGCCGCCGCCCCAGAGGCTGACGAAGAATGTCTGCTCGATATGGCAACGCGCCAGACGGTCGGACTGGCCGCGATAATGCCAGCGCAACCAGACGAGTATCAGGAAGGAAATGCCAGGCAAGAGCAGCAGATTTGCGAGAAAAAGGCTCTCGGCCGTCACCGCGAGTACCTGATCGAATTCCTTGCGTTCAGCAAGGTCCGAGGCATCGGCAAGTGCCGCCGGTGCTGCCGGTGCTGCCGGTGCTGCCGGTGCTGCCGGTGCTGCCGGTTCTGCTGATTCTGTTGATTCGCCCGGCATGGCTTTAACGTCCGAAAGTAGCCAGCACGACTTCCATCAAGGCATCGATGATTTCGTTGTCATCGGACAGGCTTTCCACCAGCGCGCTCCGACAGGCAACGACAGGATCAACGCCATTGCGGATCAAAACAGCAGCATAAACGAGGAGCCGGGTGCTGGGCACTTCTTCAAGATCGACATCCTTGAGGTTACGCAAACTATGGCCGATGGAGACGAGGCGTTTTGCCGTCATGCCGTCACAGCCGGTTTCACTGCACAAAATCGCTTCCTCGCGGGCAGCCGAGGGAAAATCGAAGCTCAGGGCCACGAAACGCTGGCGTGTCGAAGGCTTCATGCTTTTCATGAAATTCTGGTAGCCCGGATTGTAGGAAACCACCAGCATGAAACTGTCCGGAGCCTGCAAAACCTCGCCGGTACGGTCGATGGGCAGAGTACGGCGATGATCGGCCACGGGGTGAATCACGACGGTCGTGTCCTTGCGCGCTTCCACCACTTCGTCGAGATAGCAGATGCCGCCCTCGCGCACGGCGCGGGTCAGCGGCCCGTCACTCCAGTAAGTAGCACCACCGTCGCCGATGAGATGCCGCCCGATCAGATCGGCGGCAGTCAGGTCGTCGTGACAGGCAACGGTAAAGAGCGGCAGGCCCAGCCGGGCCGCCATGTGCGCCACGAAGCGCGTCTTGCCAACCCCCGTCGGCCCCTTGATGAGCAGGGGCAGGCGATTGCGCCAGGCTTGCTCAAAGAGCCCGATTTCATTACCGGCGGCTTCATAGTAAGGGATATTGGAAGATGAACTGTTCATGACGCGGCAAAATGTAAATGACGATGTCCCACAAGACAGGAGAAATCAATATATCAGAGGCTTTGCCTGTCAGGTATGCGGCCTGCCAGTCAGGCAAGTTCAGGCTCAGGCTCAGGCTTTGTGCATTCCAAAATAAAAAGCAATGCCAATGGCAGCAACGACGAGAATGAGCCAGAGCAGGATGATCATGCGCCAGTGCAAGGCGGCATGGCGCAGCCCCATGAATTCGTCAGCCACCCACCAGCCCTTGATCCCTGCCAGACCGAGCAGCACAGCAGCCGTCATCGGGCCATGCGCGCCTTGCTCGCCAAGAAACCAGGTGATGAAAGTCGCCACCAGCAGTGCCGCGAAAGTCAGATCGAGTGTGCGTGTATTCATGTTTTTCACCGCATGACATAAACGAGAGGGAACAGGATCAGCCAGACCAGATCAACCATGTGCCAGTAGCTTGCTCCGGTTTCCATGCCGTGGTGGTCAGCAGCACTGTAGCCGCCGTGGCGCGTCTTCTTCCAGACGGCGACGAGAATCACCATGCCGAGAATGACGTGCATGAAGTGAAAGAAAGTCAGTGCCAGATAAAAGAAATAAAAGACATTGGTGGCCAGATCGATGCCCTGAGAGAACTTGGCGGAATACTCGAACAGCTTGACCACCAGAAATCCGCCACCACAAAGAATCCCGGCCATCAGCAGACGGGCGGAAAGTTGTTGCTGGTCGGCCTTGATCGCCGCGACGGAACGCGCCACGCACCAGCTCGCCGTCAATAAAAGAACGGTATTGATTGCCCCGGAATTTCGATCCAGCCCGGGTTGGAGGCTGTCGAACAGCTCGATATTGCGGGCCCGGACGATAGCATAGGCCGTAAAGAAAATAGCAAAGACCAGAAGCTCCGACCAGATGAATATCCAGATGGCCAGATCACCTGGCAAACCGGATTTCGAATGTACTTTTCCTGTTTGCGAGACAGGAGACTCCAAAGGCGGGGGAGCAGATGACGTTTCAATCATCGTGGTTTTTCACCTCCGAAAGAAGAAACCCCGGCACGGAGCCGGGGTTTCCAGGGTGTGACGCATGGGGGCATGCGTCACGGGGGAAACACGCTTCAAGCCTTGGCGGCTTCGCCACCCTTGAAGAAACTGCACAGATAGATAATCAGGCCGATCAGGAAGATAACACCGCTCCACTCACGCATCCAGTAAAAGAGTGTGACCTGGCTTTGTGCGTCCATGAAGGACATCGGCGTCTCCGAGATACGCTGCAGCCAGACTTGCAAAATACCGGCAGCGGTAAGGAAGAGCGTGATGAACACCATGGCGATCGTCATCAGCCAGAAACCCCACATCTCCATGACCTGAGCGGAGTTGCTGTTGGCAGCGCGGCCGCGAAGGATGGGCATGGCGTAGGAGATCATTGTGAGCACGACCATCGCATAAGCACCATAGAAAGCCA
>CAZFPI010000002.1:0-69621 GCA_964521075.1 uncultured Sterolibacterium sp. | reverse complement strand
CCTGCCATCGTCGCGCCCGATTACCCCATCCAGACGGCTGCCGAACGCATCCTCTGGGCAAAGCTCCTCAACGCCGGGCAAATCTGCGCCACGGTTGATACCCTGTATCTCCCTGAAGACAAGGTGGAACCCTTCGTCAAGGCAGCGCAGCAGATTGTCGCCGCCCGCCAGCCGGACATTCATGGCCAGGATGTCACCGCCATCATCAATGAACACGCCTGCCAGCGGCTGCTCGGTCTGCTCGATGATGCCCGGAGCAAAGGGGCCAGGCTCATCAGTTTGGCCCCTGGGCAGTCTCCCGACCTGCTTCACAGAAAACTGCCGCCCCATCTCGTGCTCGATGTGACGGATGACATGCAGATCATGCAGCAGGAGATTTTCGGCCCTCTTTTGCCGATCCGCACTTACCGGCAGCCACAGCAGGCCATCGACGACATCAACCGCCGTGACCGCCCGCTGGCACTCTATCTTTTCACTCACGATCCCTCTTTCAAGTCACTCTGTCTTGACAGCATCCTTTCCGGCGGCGTGTCGATCAATGACACCCTGCTCCATGTCAGCCAGCATGATCTGCCCTTCGGTGGGGTTGGGGCCAGCGGCATGGGGCAGTACCACGGCTACGAGGGTTTTCTGACTTTCTCCAAGCTCCGCCCCATCTTTGAACAGGGCCCGTTCTCGGCCATCCAGCATTTGTTCCAGCCGCCTTACGGAAAACGGGCCCTGCAGTTGCTGGAATTTTTGCTGAAGATCAAAAAGTAAGATTCCGGGCGAGGCAGTTGCCCTGGTGGAAGCACCCTGCTTTCCGGCCACACCGCATCGCTCGGTTAGAATGGCCCGCCCTGGCAGGTCTGGTTCAGCTCTGGTTCAGGTCTGGTTTTTGTTCCCCCTGTTTTTTATCGAGGAAACCGCATGAAAATCGAAACCATCGCCGTCCATGGCGGCTATAGCCCGGAGCCCACCACCAAGGCCGTAGCCGTGCCGATCTACCAGACGACTTCCTATGCTTTCGATGACACACAACACGGTGCGGATCTTTTCGACCTCAAAGTCCCCGGCAACATTTACACGCGCATCATGAATCCCACCCAGGATGTCCTGGAAAAGCGTGTCGCCGCGATGGAAGGCGGCATCGGCGCGCTGGCCCTGGCTTCGGGGCAAACGGCCATTACCTATGCCATCCTGACCATTGCGGAAGCTGGCGACAACATTGTGTCGTCGAGCACGCTCTACGGCGGAACCTACAACCTTTTTGCCCATACGTTGCCGCAGTTCGGCATCACGGTGCGCTTTGCCGACCCGCATGACCCGAACAGTTTTGAGTCGCTGATCGATGACAAGACCAAGGCCGTTTATGCCGAATCCATTGGCAATCCGCTGGGAAATATCACCGATTTCGAACCGCTGGCCGCCATTGCCCACCGCAACGGTGTCCCGCTCATCATCGATAACACCGTTCCCACGCCTTACCTGTTGCGGCCTTTTGAATATGGCGCGGATATCGTCATCCATTCGCTGACCAAATACATGGCTGGCCACGGCAATTCCCTGGGCGGCATCATTGTCGATTCGGGCAAATTCCCCTGGGCGCAGCACAAGCAGAAATTCCGCCGCCTGAACGAGCCCGATCCTTCCTATCACGGCGTGGTTTATACCGAAGCCCTGGGGGCGGCGGCCTTCATCGCCCGTGCCCGCGTCGTGCCGCTGCGAAACACGGGCGGGGCGATTTCCCCCTTCAATGCCTTCATGATTCTGCAAGGTATCGAAACCTTGCCTTTGCGTATGGACAGGATTACCGACAACACGCTCAAGGTCGCGCAATTCCTCCAGAAGCATCCCAAGGTGAAATGGGTGAATTACGCCGGGCTTCCCGGCCAGCGTGACCATGCCCTGGCCAAAAAATATCTGGACGGCAAGCCCTCAGGGCTGCTGACTTTCGGTGTGCAAGATGGCATCGCAGGCGGCGCGCGCTTCCAGGACGCCCTGAAGCTCGTGGTGCGCCTGGTCAATATCGGGGATTGCAAGACGCTGGCCTGCCACCCGGCCAGCACCACGCATCGCCAGCTCTCGCCCGAAGAACTCGCCAAGGCAGGTGTGAGCGAAGACACGGTCCGCCTGTCGGTGGGCATCGAACACATCGACGATATTCTCGACGACCTTGGGCAGGCCCTCGCGGCCGTCTGAACAAAGAGACTAAAGAGGCGATGATCCATATGCCGGCATATTTCCAGGGTAACAAAAACGCTGCCCGCCTCCCCCTGCTAGGGCTTGTACTGGCGATTTCCGGCGGGCTGGCGTCCTCCGCCCATGCACGGGCCACGGTGGAGGATATCGGCAAGCTCGGCAAGCAGCTCACCTGCATGGGTGCCGAGCGCGCCGGTACGGCCTCGGGGGTTGCTGAATACACCGGCAAGTGGCTGGGTGCTGCTCCTGGCATGGTTGCCGAGCCGGGGCGTCTGCCAAGTGACCCCTATGCCGCTGAAAAACCCCTGTTCGTCATCACCGCACAGAACTACGCGCAATACCAGGAGCGTCTGAGCGAAGGCCAGCGGGCCATGTTCCGCAAGTTCCCCGCGACTTTCCGTATGTCGGTCTATCCCGCGCACCGGGATTTCCGCTATGACGACTCGATCTGCCGTGTCGTCGCCCAGAATGCCGCCGATGCCGAGCTTGCCGCCAACGGCCTGACGTTCAATGATGGCCACATGGGGGCCAGCCCCTTTCCCTTCCCGAAGAACGGGCAGGAACTTCTCTGGAACGGAGTCTTGCCCGCGCTGGTTCATGTCGAATACCGCGACACGGATCTGGCCATCGTTTATCCGAATGGCGGCATCGTTTGGGGCGCGCAGCTCATCTGGAACCTGAGCCGCGCGAATGATCCGCAACTGCGTGGCCGTAAATACGAAGGCGTGTCCACCTACACCCGTGGCGTCACCCTCGCGCCGGAGCGCGAAAAAGGCATCATGACCCGCGTCATCGACCGCTTTTCGATGGACCGCGAATCCCGTCTGGCCTGGCAGTACATCGCTTCGACCCGGCGTGTCCGGCAGGCTCCCGGCTTCGGTTTCGACATGCCCATGCCTTCCTCGGCCAATACGCTGACCATCGACGACGCCCGACTTTTCAACGGATCGGGCGAGCGTTACGAATGGAAACTGCAAGGCAAGCGCGAGATCTACATTCCCTATAACAATTACCGGCTTGAAAACCGGGCCGTGGGTGAGAGCCGCTATGCCCGCCTGCTCACGCCCAACCATGAAAACCCTGATCTGATCCGCTGGGAGCTGCATCGCGTCTGGGTGCTCGAAGGCCGCGTGAAGGAGGGGTATCGCCATGTCTACCCGCAGCGCACCCTGTATCTGGATGAAGATAGCTGGCTGTTTACGATGGCAGACAGCTACGATGCCCAGGGCCGCATCTGGAAATTCAACTGGGTCAATAACGTATATCAGCCCGGGCCCAATATCTTCAACCAGTTTTCGGCCTTCTATCACGACCTCAATGCCGGAACCTATACCGTCTATGACCTGACGCAGGCCAAGCCCCAGGGCGTCATCGTCAATCCGCCCGATGCGGATTACGGCAAACCGGCGTTCTATTCGATCGAAAACCTGAAGAACGCCGGATACTGACAGCCGGCGTTCAGTTGCCGACCGTCGATGCCTGCGCGGCCTTCTTGATGAGGGCCACATCCGGCGGCAGCAGAAAGCCTTGTGCCTGTGCCGCATCAGCCGACGCGCCAACGGCATTCGCATACGCCGTGTGTGTCGGATAAAGCTGTTTGAGCTTCGTGCTGTCAAACAGGGCCGTCGTGCCAAACAGGAAGCAGAAGCTCTGCTTGTCCTTGCCGATGGTCAGCATGCTACCGGGCTGCCCATTGGCAGACAGGGTGGCCGTCGGTACATCCACATAGGGTGTTCGGATGCCCCCCTTCACATTCCCATGGCTGTCGCGCACAAAATCCGTCCCCGTCGCATTCGCCTCCATACGCGGTGCAGTGGCAGGCGCAACTTCCTGGGTGAGCCACTTGTTCAATGCGGCATAGGCTGCACTGATGACAAAATGCTGCGGCCCCGAATTCACGGGTTTGGCGCAGCTCATGATGCCCCCCATGGGTTTCTTGACCTCGGCGACCTCAGCGTACTGGGTGTCGCTGCCATTGATGTCGAAAAGGCCGTTGAGGGTATAAAGATCGGCATGGGAAGTCCCCGGGATTTCCCATAGACGGAAGTTGGGGCCATCCTCCTGTCGGCTGCCGTAATAATTGAGTAAAAAGATGTCGCTTTCTGTCTGTACCGTCAGTACCGGTGCGATATCTGTTCGCACCCGCATCACGGCATTGGTATTCGTACTCAGGGAAATATCCCCAAGCAAGGGTGCCGAGCCGAAAGTCCGGCTGTGAATCAGATAGCCGTCAAACAGCCTGTCGCCATTCAAAGGCGCAATTCCATTGACGTAGGTGACCAAACGCATCGCCGATTGCGACTCTCCACTGGCGATCATTTTTTTGATGGTCAATCCGGCTAGCGGGTCAGCACCGTTGTGCTGGCGAAGCAGGCGCGCGGCCTGGGTAAAAATATCGTAGGAATACTGATTACCCGGGTGCTGCAATACACCATAACGGTTGAGATCGAATTTCTTCAAGGGCAAATCAACCATGCCGATCGGGCCACCACCGTCAATGCCTTCCTTCTGGGCCGTGACCCCCACCCAGGCATACCCTTCGCGCATGAATTCGGTATGGGCATTGATCCAGCCTGGCGCACTATCCAGGCCGCCGCTCACATTGAGCCACTCCACAACCACCGTACCATTGAAATTACGGGCCGATTTAGGGCGATAAACGACGATGCGGGTCTTGTAGGCAGCACTTTCTCCTGTCGCCCGGGTTCTCCAGAAACCATTCGTGGGCAAATCCCCCTCGGCGACGAAACTGCCCGCATTGCCGGAAACAAAATACTCTTCTGCGCTGTAGCCCAGCGGAACCAGCGGGAACATGGTCGAGCTGACGGAAATCATGCCCAGCCCGCCCTTCACCGGCCCTTCGATCAAAGGCCCGGCAGGGGCTTGCGGTGTTGCCGCTACCGCACTGTCATCTCCGGAAGAGCCCGAGTTACAGGCCAGGAGGGGAAGGGTCAATGATCCCGCCATCAGCAGCAAGCCAGCAATTTTTCGCATCGGTTTCTCCGTAGGGTAATGGTGATTGTTATGCTCGGGGCGTACCCCGTCCGTCTCTGGATAACGTCGCAAAAGCGGTGGCGATTCTACAGGGCAAATACATTGGGTTTTTGAAGGCAGGTTTGCCTTCCAGGGCAATCGCATTTTGGGAAGGCGATTCAGGCCCGGCCAAGTAGAATTGGCCGATTCTGCTTTATCAGGAGGGCGATAAGCCATGTCGGGCCTTGGAAAAATGTTTTCAGAAAGAACGGCGTCCGCTAATGCAAAAACCCGGGGGGTTCTTGTTCTTGCCGTTTTTCTTGCTCATGTTGCTCCGGGGTTTGCCGCAGCACCTTCGGAGCTCTACCAGCAACATTGCGCCGCCTGCCACGGCGCGGACAGGTTAGGCGGCATGGGCCCGGCACTGCTGCCGGAAAATCTCGAACGTCTGCGTAAGCCCGAGGCACTGAAAACGCTTCGCGAAGGCCGCGCGGCCACACAGATGCAAGGTTTTGCCGAGAGGCTGAGTGCGGGGGAAATGCAGGCGATGACGGACTGGATTTACACGCCGGTCAAGCCTGCTCCCGCATGGACGGACGCGCAGATGAAAGCCTCGCGCATCGAGCCTTTTCCGCCCGGCTCCCTGCCTGACAAACCTTCCGCCGTCTTCGGCCGGGCCGACATGATGAATCTGTTCGTCCTCGTCGAGACGGGGGACCATCATGTTTCCATCCTCGATGGCGACAGGCTCGAACGCCTGCACCGCTTTCCTTCGCGTTACGCGCTCCACGGCGGGCCGAAATTCACGCCGGATGGCCGTTACGTTTTCTTCGCCTCGCGGGATGGCTGGGTGACAAAGTTCGATATCTGGAACCTCAAAACCGTGGCAGAAATCCGCGTTGGCATCAATACGCGCAATATCGCCGTCTCGGGGGACGGGAAATATGTCATGGCTGCCAATTACCTGCCGCGTAATCTGGTATTGCTCGATGCCGGTCTCAATCCGATGAAAACCATCGAAGCCCGCAGCCAGAAGGGTGAACAGACTTCGCGTGTCTCGGCGGTGTACGACGCCGCGCCGCGCAAGAGTTTCATTGCGGCGATGAAAGACATCAACGAGATATGGGAAATCAGCTACGACCCGAAGGCAGAGCCCGTCTATGAAGGGCTGGTGCATGATTTCCGCATGGGCGAGGGTAACCCCGTTCCCGGGCGGTTTTATCCCCGCCGTACCCTGCTGGATGCCGCTCTCGATGATTTTTTCTTCGATGCGAGCTACGAGCACGTCATCGGCGCATCGCGCGAAGGCGGCCAGGGCCAGGTCGTCAATCTCGATGCCCGAAAGAAAATTGCCGACATTCCCTTGCCGGGCATGCCGCATCTGGGATCGGGGATCACCTGGGAATGGCAGGGGCGCACCGTGCTGGCCAGCCCCAACCTGAAGGAAGGAATCGTCAGTGTCATCGACATGAAAGACTGGAAGCCCGTGAAGCAGATTCCCACCCTGGGCCCCGGCTTCTTCATGCGTAGCCATGAAAAAACCCCCTATGCCTGGGTCGATTCGATGATGAGCCCGGACAAGGATACCTTGCAGGTCATCGACAAGCGTACGCTGGAAGTCGTCACCCGGCTGCGCCCCGTCCCCGGCAAGACGCTGGCGCACATCGAATTCACCCGCGATGGCCGCTACGCCCTGGCCAGCCTCTGGGAAAAAGACGGAGCCGTCATCGTCTTCGACGCCGCCACGCTGAAAGAGGTCAAGCGCATCCCGGCCTCCAAGCCTGTCGGCAAATACAATCTGTACAACAAGATCACCCGTTCTGCCGGAACCAGTCATTGATTTGGCATTCACCACCCCTCTTTCCGGGCTAAACTTCGCCGAATTTCCCGAATCGCCCTGCCTTTGCCATGTCCGCATCCCTGTCTTCGCCCTCCCTTGTTTCCTTCGATCTGCGCCACAGCTCCGCCTGGCAAAGGCTTTCGGAACTTGCCCGGCGTGACAAGGAAAGCGGCATCAGCCTGCGCGAACGCTTTGCCGCCGACCCGGACAGGTTTGCGCGTTTCTCGTGTCGATCCATGGGGCTGCTGCTTGATTACTCCAAGCAGCGGCTGAGCGAGGAAGTGCTGGCCGCCCTGGCGCAACTCTGGTTCGAGGCGAATGTTCCTGGCTGGATCACCCGGATGCGCTCGGGTGACATTCTCAACACCAGCGAGCAGCGCGCCGTCCTGCATGTAGCCTTGCGCGAGCCGCAGCCGCGTCCCGAAGTCGCGGCCGTGCTGGAGAAGATGCGAAGTTTCTGCGCCGACATTCACGAGCACCGCTGGCGAGGTGCGACCGGTCAGCCCATCCGGGATATTGTGAATATCGGCATCGGCGGCTCCGATCTGGGCCCCCGCATGGCCGCTTCCGCCCTGACTGCCTTTCATCAGCCCGATCTTTGCGTTCATTTCGTCTCCAACCTCGATGCGGCCCACCTGCTCACGACACTGACACCGCTGGACCCGGAAACCACCCTCTTCATCGTTGCCAGCAAATCCTTCACCACCCGCGAAACCATGGTGAATGCCCGGGCTGCCCGTGGCTGGCTGACGGGGACGCTGGGGGAGGCCGCTGTCGCACGGCATTTCGTCGCAATATCGACCAATCTTCCCGCCGTGTCGGAATTTGGCATCGACACGGAAAGCTGCTTTGAATTCTGGGACTGGGTCGGGGGCCGCTTTTCGGTCTGGTCAGCCATCGGCCTGCCGCTGATGCTGGCAGTCGGGTATGAAAACTTCCTGCAATTCCTGGCGGGCGGGCATGCCGTGGATCAGCATTTTTTTGAAGCCCCCGTTACTGGCAATCTGCCTGCCCTCATGGCCTTGCTGGGCATCTGGAATATCGACTTTCTCGGTGCGGAAACGCTGGCCGTATTGCCCTACAGCCAGCTGCTGGAATACCTCCCTTCCTATCTGCAACAGCTCGATATGGAGAGTAACGGCAAACAGCTCACGCGCGAAGGCCAGCCGGTTGCCTGTGCGACGGCTCCCGTTCTCTGGGGCGAGGCCGGGACGAATGGCCAGCATGCTTTCTTTCAGCTCATTCACCAGGGCGGGCGGCTGATTCCTTGCGACTTCATCGCTTTTCAGGAAACGGATTACGATCTTCCCGGTCGTCAGGCGGCCGTTCTCGCCAACTGCCTTGCCCAGAGCGAGGCGATGATGCTGGGCAAAACGCTGGAAGAAGCCCGCAGGGAAATGCAGGCCGCCGGGATTTCTGCCGCAACGATCGACCAGCTCGCCCCCTTCAAGGTTTTTCCCGGCAACCAGCCCTCGACCACCCTGCTATTGCCCGGGCTGACCCCTTATACCCTGGGGCAACTGCTCGCTCTCTACGAGCACAAGGTTTTCGTCCAGGGCATCCTCTGGGGCATCAATTCCTTCGACCAGTGGGGAGTCGAATACGGTAAGCAACTGGCCGACCGCCTTCTGCCGCTACTGGAAGGCCAGCCCGAAGACGCCACCCCCGAATTTGCCGGGCTCAACAGCTCGACCGCCGGGCTGATCCGCTGGTTGCGACAGAAACGCTGATTGGGCTGATTTACTTCGCGGCCATCCTCAAGGCCCCGTCCAGCCGCAGGGTGGTTCCGTTGAGCATGGGGTTTTCGATGATGGCGCGTACCAGCCGGGCATATTCCACGGCGCGTCCGGCACGGGGCGGGAAAACCGCCGTGCCTTTGAGGGATGCCTGAACTTCGGGGGCGAGATCCTGTAACAGTGGCGTCTCGAAGATACCCGGCGCGATGGCCATGCAGCGGATGCCATGGCGCGCGAGCTCCCGGGCGATGGGCAGCGTCATGCTGGCTACGCCTCCCTTGGATGCCGCGTAAGCCACCTGTGCGATCTGGCCCTCAAAGGCAGCGATGGAAGCCGTGTTGATGAGCACTCCCCGTTCCCCGTCTTCCACCGGATCATTGTGTGTCATGACATCGGCGGCTAGTCGGCACATATTGAACGTTCCGACCAGGTTGATGCTGAGGGTGCGGGCGAATGTCTCCAGCCGGTGCGGCCCCAGAGAGCCCACCAGTTTTTCCGCCGGGGCGATGCCGGCGCAATTGACGAGGCCGTGCAGGCCACCAAAACGATCCCGCGCGGTGTCGATGGCGGATTGCGCGCTGGCCGGGTCGCTCACGTCGCAACCGGCATAACAGACATCTCCCCCGATGCGTTGCGCGAGAGCTTCTCCAGCCGCCTTGTTGAGATCGGCGATCACCACACGCCCTTGCAGCTCCGCCAGCATGGCGACTGTCGCCGCTCCGAGGCCCGACGCGCCGCCCGTGACGACAAAGACCGAGTTCCTGATCTGCATGACATCCTCCCTGCGAACATATGAGCAAACCCCGGAAAGAATCCTTGTACATGAATTGCTGACCATTGCAACGAATGCTGCCTTCCAATAGCATCGTAGCCGCTGGGGGCAGTGCCTGCAAAATTTCAGATTCGCCATCGGCCGGAAAAGGAGGAACACAATGATGATCCCCACCCTGAATTTTCCTCTCTCTGAAACGCAACGCCTGCTGCAAAGCACCGTCCGGCGTTTCGCCGACACTGAAATCGCACCCCGCGCGGCGAGCATCGACCGCGACAACCGCTTCCCGGCCGATCTCTGGAAACGCATGGGGGGGTTGGGCCTTCATGGGTTGACGGTGGAAGAAGATTACGGCGGCAGCCGCATGGGTTACCTGGCCCATATCCTCGCCATGGAAGAAATCTCCCGTGCTTCGGCAGCTGTCGGGCTTTCCTGGGGCGCGCATTCCAATTTGTGCATCAACCAGATCAGGCGCAATGGCACGGCAGCACAGAAAAGCCGTTACCTGCCCGGACTCATTGCCGGAGACAACATCGGCGCGCTGGCCATGTCCGAACCCGAAGCCGGGTCGGATGTCATGAGCATGAAGCTGCGCGCCGAAAAGAAGGGCAACCGGTATGTGCTCAACGGCGCAAAAATGTGGATCACGAACGGGGGAGATGCCGATGTGCTGGTGGTTTATGCCCGGACGGACCCGCAGGCAGGCAGCCGGGGTGTGACTGCCTTTCTGGTCGAACGTGGCAGCCCGGGCTTGTCTTATGGCCAGCCGCTCGACAAACTGGGCATGCGTGGCTCAAACACCTGGCCGCTTTTTTTCGATGCCTGCGAAGTGCCGGAGGAAAATATCCTCGGCGGTCTGGGCGAGGGGGCGAAGGTGTTGATGTCCGGCCTCGACTTCGAACGCGCGGTGCTTGCAGGCGGGCCGTTGGGCATCATGGCCGCCTGCATGGAGCTCGTGCTGCCTTATGTGCATGAACGTCGCCAGTTCAATCAGGCCATTGGTGAGTTTCAGCTCATGCAGGGCAAGCTGGCCGATATGTATGCGATATGGATGGCCGCCCGCAGTTTCGTCTATGCCGTCGGGCGGGCCTGCGATGAGGCAGGCAGCCATCCCGCCGCTGTGCGGGCATTACGCAAGGATGCGGCCGGAGCCATTCTCTACGCTGCCGAAAAAGCTACCTGGATGGCGGGGGAGACGATACAGGCCCTGGGTGGGATAGGCTATACCAACGACTGCCCGGCAGGCCGCCTGTGGCGCGATGCCAAACTTTACGAAATCGGCGCGGGCACGAGCGAAATCCGCCGCATGCTGATTGGCCGCGAGCTGTTCGAGCAAACGAGACTTTCCTGAGCAAACGTTCACGTTACCCGAATATCATGAGTGTCATTTCCTCCAGTCTCGACCCCCGCAGCGAGGAGTTTCTCGCCAATGCTGCCGCCATGCGTTCGCTCGTGGCTGACCTGCAAAGCAAAGAGGCGCAAGCGATGTCGGGCGGCCCGTCTGCCCACCGCGCGCGCCACACGGCACGCGGCAAATTGCTGGTGCGGGAGCGCATCGATCATCTGGTCGACCCTGGCTCGCCCTTTCTCGAACTCTCGCCCATGGCTGCCTGGGGCATGTACGGCAATGAAGTCGCCTCGGGCGGCATCGTCTGCGGCATCGCCTGCGTCAAAGGCACGGAGTGCATGATCGTTGCGAACGATGCGACGGTGAAGGGGGGCTCCTATTACCCGGTCACCGTCAAAAAGCATCTGCGCGCCCAGGAAATCGCCCGCCAGAATCGCTTGCCTTGCCTTTACCTCGTCGATTCCGGCGGAGCCAACCTGCCCATGCAGGATGAAGTGTTTCCTGACCGCGAACACTTCGGCCGCATCTTTTTCAACCAGGCGAATCTTTCGGCGCAAGGCATTCCGCAGATTGCCGTTGTCATGGGGTCGTGCACGGCGGGTGGCGCGTATGTTCCGGCCATGTCGGACGAAACCATCATCGTCAGGAATCAGGGCACGATCTTTCTTGGCGGCCCGCCGCTCGTCAAGGCGGCAACGGGTGAAGTCGTGACAGCCGAAGAGCTCGGCGGAGGCGATGTGCACACCCGTCTGTCCGGTGTGGCGGATCATCTGGCTGAAAATGATCTGCATGCGCTGGCCCTGTGCCGGCAGATCGTGGGTAATCTCAACCGGAAAAAAAACGTTTCTCTCGATCTGGCCCCGCCCGAAGAGCCGCGCTATGACGCCGCAGAGCTCTACGGGCTCTTGCCTGCCGACCCGCGCAAGCCGTTTGATGTGCGCGAAGTCATCGCCCGGCTCGTCGATGGTTCGCGCTTTGACGAATTCAAGACGCGCTATGGCACGACGCTGGTGACAGGTTTTTCTCACATCCACGGTTACCCGATTGGCATCGTCGCCAACACCGGCATCCTGTTTGGCGAATCTGCCCAGAAGGGTGCCCATTTCGTTCAGCTGTGCGCCCAGCGCGGGATTCCACTGCTTTTCCTGCAGAACATCACGGGCTTCATGGTCGGGCGAAAGGCCGAAAACACCGGGATCGCCCGGGATGGCGCGAAGATGGTCACAGCGGTTGCCTGCGCGCAAGTGCCAAAGTTCACCCTCATCATCGGCGGCTCCTTTGGCGCGGGCAATTACGGCATGTGCGGACGTGCCTATGATCCACGTCTGCTCTGGATGTGGCCCAATGCCCGGATTTCCGTCATGGGCGGCGAGCAGGCCGCCTCGGTACTCGCCACGATCCGCCGCGATGCGATGGCAGCGGAAGGGCAATCCTGGTCCACGGAGGATGAGGAAGTTTTCAAACATCCGATCCGCCAGCAGTACGAAACCCAGGGCCACCCCTATTACGCTACGGCAAGGCTCTGGGACGATGGCCTTCTCGACCCGGCACAAACCCGCCGCGCCCTGGCCCTCGGGATTTCCGCATCGCTCAATGCGCCCATTGAACCCACACGCTTCGGCGTGTTCCGCATGTAAGGATGCCCCATGTCCTCTCCTTTGCAGATCGACATCCAGGACGGCATTGCCAGGCTCACCCTGAATCGCCCGGAGCGTCACAACGCCTTCGATGCCGCGACCATTGCCGCGCTCGATGCAGCCTTCGACGCCGTATCCGCCGATGCCAGGGTGCGTGTTCTCGTGCTGGCGGCTAATGGGCCGAGCTTTTCTGCCGGAGCGGACCTTGACTGGATGCGCGCGGCTGCCGCCCGCTCGTCGTCAGAAAATCTCGACGATGCCCGCTGCCTTGCCCGCATGCTGCAAAAGCTCTCCATGCTCGACAAGCCCACGATCGCCCGGGTGCAAGGCCCGGCCTACGGCGGGGGGGTTGGCCTGATTGCCGCCTGCGACATCGCCATCGCCACGCGGAATGCCCGCTTCGCCCTGACGGAAGTGCGTCTGGGGCTCATTCCTGCCGCCATCGGTCCGCATGTGATTCGCGCCATTGGCGAGCGATACGCGCATCGTTATCTGCTCACGGCAGAAGTTTTCACCGCAGAAACTGCGCGGGAAATCGGCTTGCTCCATGAGCTCGTGGCCAATGAATCCGGGCTGGATGTCGTAATGCAAGACCTGACCCTCTCTCTGATGAAAAACGGCCCCCGCGCGCTTGCTGCCTGCAAGCAGCTCATCGCCGGTGTGGCCGGGCAGCCTGTGAGCCCGGCTCTGGTGGAGGATACGGCGCAGCGCATCGCCACGATACGCGCAGGCAGTGAGGCGCAAGAAGGCATGCGTGCTTTCCTCGAACGGCGTTCGCCCCGCTGGTGTGAGAGAAATTCACAGGATATCGCGCCATGTTCGACAAAATCCTGATCGCAAACCGGGGGGAAATCGCCTGCCGCATCCTGAAAACAGCGCGGCGGCTGGGGATTCGTACCGTCGCCGTGTATTCCGATGCCGATGCCCGTGCCCGTCATGTCCGGCTCGCGGATGAGGCCTGGTACATCGGCGCATCGGATGCGCGTTCTTCCTATCTTTCCATCGGGTGCATTATCGATGCCTGCCGCAAAAGCGGCGCGCAGGCCGTGCATCCGGGCTATGGCTTCCTTTCCGAGAATGCGGATTTCGCGCAGGCTTGCGAAGCCGCAGGGCTTGTCTTCATCGGCCCGCCGCCCGGTGCCATTCGCGCCATGGGCTCGAAATCCGCCGCCCGCGCAAGGATGGAACAGGCGGGTGTGCCGGTAGCACCGGGGTATCACGGCGAACGGCAAGATGCGGATTTCCTGCAGGCCCAGGCAGATTCCATCGGCTATCCCGTGCTGCTCAAGCCCGTGGCTGGCGGTGGTGGCAAAGGTATGCGCGTCGTTCAGGAAAGTGACATCGGGCAGGCAGGAGACGGAAAATTTGCCGATATTCTTGCGGCCTGTCAGCGTGAGGCACTGTCTTCCTTTGGCGATGGCCGCGTCCTGATCGAAAAATATCTTGCTTGCGCCCGGCATATCGAGATACAGATCTTTGCCGACACACATGGCAATGTCATCCATCTGTTCGAGCGTGACTGCTCCGTACAGCGTCGCCACCAGAAAGTGCTGGAAGAGGCACCGGCACCGGGCATGACTTCTGCCCGCCGCGCAGCCATGGGCGAGGCGGCTCTCCTGGCTGCGAGATCGGCCGGCTATGTGGGGGCGGGTACGGTGGAATTCATCGTCGATGCCGCTTCCCCCGATGGTGCGTTCTATTTCATGGAGATGAACACCCGCCTGCAGGTCGAGCATCCGGTGACGGAAATGATTACCGGGCTCGATCTTGTCGAGTGGCAGTTGCGCGTTGCCGCAGGCGAGCCTTTGCCGATGACGCAGGAAGCCGTTCGGATCAACGGCCACGCCATCGAGGCGCGAATCTGCGCTGAAGATCCCGCGCGGGATTTCCTGCCCGCCCCCGGCCGCCTGCTGCATCTTGCCTTGCCCGGGGAGGGCGCGGCTTGCCGCATCGATCGGGGGGTGGATGCCGGTGACATGATCCCGCCTTTTTACGATCCGATGATCGCCAAGCTCATCGTCGTCGGAACGACGCGCGATGAGGCCTTGATGCGCTTGCGGGCGGCACTGGCGCAGTGCCAGCTGCTGGGCCTGGCCAGCAATATCAGTTTTCTTTCGCGGCTGGCCGCTTGCCCGCCATTTCGGCGTGGCGCGCACGATACGCGGTTGATCGACAGGGAAGGGAGCGGGCTTTTGTCTCCGGCATCACTTCTGCCTTCCGATGAAGTCTGGCTGCTGGCGGCTTTGGCGAAAGTGCTGCCAGCCGCCTCCGGGGAGTGCGGGAATGATCCGTGGCATTGCCAGGATGGCTGGCGTTTGACGGGGAAAGCCCCGCACCGCTGTCATTTCCGCCACGAGAGCCTGGCACGAAACCGCACCGTTTTTCTGACACGGCAAGACCAGGGTTTTCGTCTCGAACTCGACGGGCAGCACCGGTTTGCCCGGGCAGAATGGCAAAGCGAAAACCACCTGAGCGCGCAAATCGACGGCCACCACCTCCAGGCCAGTATCGTTTTCGATGAAGCGCGATGTCATGTCTGGTTCGAGGGGGAGGCTCATGTGTTCGTCTGCGTGGACCCTTTGCAGGGGCATGGCGCGGTATCTGGTGCGGAACACCGGCTCACTTCGCCCATGCCCGGCAAGGTGGTTGCCCTGCTCGTTCGCCCGGGCGAGCGCGTGAAAGCTGCTGCTCCGCTGCTCATCCTCGAAGCCATGAAAATGGAAACAACGATCCGCGCCCCGGCCGATGGCCTCGTCCGGAGCTTTCCTCATGCCGTGGGCGAGCTCGTGGGTGAAGAAGCCGTGCTGGTGGATTTTGTCCCGGAAACGGAAGCCGGATGAAGCTGCCCACCGAAGTCCGTATCGTCGAAGTTGGCCCGCGAGATGGCTTGCAAAACGAGCCCCGGCCTGTTTCCGTTGAAAACAGGATTGCCCTGATCGAACGTCTTGCCGCCTGCGGACTACGGCATATCGAGGCGGGGGCTTTCGTCTCTCCCCGCCGTGTGCCGCAGATGGCAGGGAGCGGCGATGTACTGGCCGGGCTTCCCCGTTTGCCCGGAGTGCGCTATTCCGCGCTTGTGCCCAATGCACAGGGTATGGCCGGTGCCCTGGCGGCGAGAGTTGACGAAATCGCCGTTTTCGCCGCTGCCTCGGAAGCCTTTTCGCAAAAAAACATCCAATGCAGCATCGACGAATCGCTGCGTCGTTTCGAGCCCGTCATTACCCGGGCACGGGCCTCGGGTGTGGCCGTGCGCGGCTATGTCTCCTGCGCGCTCGTTTGCCCCTGGCAAGGCGAGATTCCTCCCGACGATGTTCGCCGGCTTGCCCGTGCCCTTTTTGAAATGGGTGTTGAGGAAATCAGCCTGGGCGACACCATCGGCGCGGGGACTCCCCGCAAGGCCCAGGCCATGATCGAAGCGGTTGCCCGCGATGTGCCCGTCGAACGGCTGGCAGGGCATTTTCACGACACTTATGGCATGGCCATCGCCAATATCTACGCTGCGATGGAAGTGGGCATCCGTGTTTTCGATAGCTCTGTCGCCGGTCTGGGCGGCTGCCCCTACGCACCCGGAGCATCGGGCAATGTCGCCACCGAAGAAGTCGTCTGGCTGATGCAGGGGCTGGGAATCGGCACGGGCGTCAATCTCGGCCGCCTGGTCGACACCGCCGCCTGGATCAGCGCGCAGCTGAACCGCCTCCCCGCATCGCGCGTCAGCCAGGCGATGTCAGCCGCAGCATCGTCAGGCTGAAATTCCGGATCGCGGATTAATCAGCCATCCCTAAAGTTTTCGTCATTCCGGCGAAAGCCGGAAGCCAGTAGCGGGCTGGCTTCCCCCTGGGCCCCGGCGTTCGCCGGGGTGAAGGCTTCATGCATTTTGGGGCCGGACAATAAAAACCGCCCCCACTTTTGATGGGGGCGGTTTCTTTGCGGATCACCGGAGCCGCCGCGCCGAAGTCCGGGGCGGCGGTACGGTTCGGGTTTAGTACTTGTAGATCAGGTCCATCCCGACGCTGCGCGGCTCGCCCCAGTTACCGGACATTTCTGTTGCCCAGCCCGGGTTGGCCATGATGAGGTACTTCTTGTTGGTGATGTTCTTCGCCCACAAGGCAACCGTCACCCGGCCTTCATCCTTCGGGCCCGCCTTGATCTGCGAGAGAGCCAGGCGTGCGTTCCACAGGCTGTATGCCGGCGTGGTCAGCGGCGTACGCGGATCGGGAATGTAGGGGATGTTCAGCGCGATCGGCGTCGAAGTGGCGTCCTTGTGCGTGAAGTTCAGGTTGGCATCGAGCTTGCCGGGCAAGCCGAAGTTCGGGAAACGATAGTCGAGATTCACCGCGTAATCGTTCTTCGGTACGATCAGGTCGCGCTGTGCCGTGACATCCACCTTGCTGACAGGGTCGATCCACTGGTTGTACTTGTGGTGCAGGTAGGCGTAGTTCAGGCCCAGACGCAGGCTGTCGGTCAAAGAGGCTGTCACATCCAGCTCCAGACCCTGATAGGTCGAACGACCGACGTTCACCGTCTGCCAGCCATTCGAAGCCTGGGCCGTCGATTTCTGCTCGTTGGTGAACTTGCTCTGGAAGACCGCCAGGTTGGTCCGCAGACGACGCTCCAGGAACTCGCCCTTCACACCCATTTCGATGGACTTGATCGTTTCCGGATCGAAGCCGTTGGCAAAGGCTGCCGCACCGTTACCCGGGCCGGCGATGGGGTCGAAGCCGCCACTGGTGTAGGCCGATGAATACTTGAAGTAGGTCATCAGGTCTTTTTGCCAGTGGTAGTTGAAGGAAACGGCCGGGGTGGTCTTGGTCCACTTGCGATCGCCGGAAACATTGTTAAACGGCGTGATGTTGGGGCCACCGGTTCCCGGGCCGAAGCCGACCGCAGTATTGATGAGGGGATTGACCACATAGGTTTGATCCCAGCCGAAGTTGTAACCCACCGCAGTACGATGGTCGCGGGTGAAACGCAGACCCGGGACGATGTCCAGCTTGCTGTCCAGGATGTCCGGTGTCCAGGTCACCTGGGCGAAGATCGCCCAGGAATCGCTCTTCGAGGAAGTCAGCCCCTTGTGGTCGATCATCAGAAGATCGTTGAAGCCGGTCAATGCCGGGGGGACCTGGCCTGCCATGATGGAGGGCAGATACACACCGATATTGGGCCCGGAATGCTGGTATCCCTCTTCCGTCGAGAAATAAAGCCCGGTGGTGTACTTGAGCGTCTTCGAGACATCGCCCAGGAACTGGAATTCCTGCGACCAGGACTTGTTGTACAGCACCATCGGCTGGCCCAGTGCCATCGGGCCGGTGGCTGTCATGAAGGTGGTCGGATAGCTATCCTGGCGCACATCCGCTCCCCCCGCGTAAGCACCGTAGTGGTAATGGTTGAGCGTATCCACCACGTTGTAGCCGGTGATCGAGCGAATGGTCAGCTTCGGATCGACTTCCCAGTTGATATTGAGGGTATGTGCCTCGGTCTTGTTTACGTTCTTGGCAAAATTGAACGGTACGGAAAGCTTGTCGAGCTTGTCTCTGGAGCACCCGTTGGCATAGGCCGCCACGCGAGGATCCCAAAGGAAGTAGTTCAGTCCACCCTGATAGCCACGCGCGCCATTCCCGGCGATCAGGCACTGCGGCGGCGTGTCGTAGCTCTTGGTTTCAGTGTTGTCGTAAGCGTAGTCCATCGTGAAGGCCGAGCTGGGTTTCCAGCGGATATCGACGCGATAGCCATCGCCATTGAGCTTGCCGAACTGCACACCGCCCGGGGCAGAGTTGGTCACGCCGTCGCTGTCTTTCTGGCGATGCAGATAGGACAGACGCATGGCCAGGTCGTCCTTGATCGGCAGATTGACGACCGTCTTGGAAACGAGTTGGCCGCGATTGGCGAAGGTGAGCTGTTGCTTGAAGCCGAAGCCGTCGAGGTCGGCCTTGGCGTAATGCAGATTGACCGCACCGCCCGTGGCGTTACGGCCGGAGAGCACGCCTTGCGGGCCTTTCAGAACTTCGATACGTTCGATGTCGCCTGCGGCATTGTTCAGGCCCACGAGCTGCGAGCGGAAGACGCCATCGACGTGGAAGGCGACGGGGTTGGGCGCGCTGACGAACACGGCGTTGGTGGTGATGCCGCGGAAGGTGGGGAAGAAGGCTTCGCTGCTGCCCGGGTAGGGGGCGAGATTGAGGCCGGGGACTTCCGCGCCGATATTGGACAGAGTGACGATGTTGCGCTTTTCGATGTCCTTCATGCCCAGTGCCTGGATGGAGATTGGCACGTCTTGCAGGTTTTCCTTGCGCTTTTGCGCGGTCACGATGACTTCTTCGATGGCACCGGTCTGGGGCGCATCGGCGGCCTTGGTGGCCTGGGCGTAAACCGGTGCGGCGAAGAGCTGGGCAATGGCCAGGCTCAGCGTGAGCGAAGCGGGTTTTTTGACGAATTTATTCAAGGGATTCTCCTGAGATTCGGGGGAGGAAACAGGCAGTTGGCAAGTGTTTGCCAAAAAAACAGCCTGCGGAGTTTATTACGGATGATTCGGGTTGTGTGACCTTGTTTGAAGCAGGGTTACTCGCCTTCCACAGGTATCGTCCGATCAGACGAGGAGCCTGCAGGGGGATTCGCGTAGATTCAGACGCACCCTGGCGTTACTTGGGTATGCTTTCGTATCCATGAAATTGCCCCTCTTTGACTTACCGGGAAATGAACCATGACTCCTGAAGAAACCAAGGCGTTTGAAGAAAAGATTCGTGCCTATGTCGGCCGGGAACTTGGCGCGCCAAAGCGCGGCAAGGATGATGTCAACAAAGCCATGATCCGTCACTGGGCTGAAGTCACGGGTGACGAAAACCCCGTCTATACCGACGAGGCCGCAGCGGCGAAGTCAGGCAAAAAAGGCATCATCGCGCCGCCGACCATGCTGCAGATCTGGAGCATGGAAGGCTACCCCATGTGCCAGAAGCCGGCCGTCGACCTGCAACGCGAACTGCACAATGTTTTCGATGCCCATGGCTTTACCGGCGTGCTCGGCACCAACACCAACAGCGAATACTTCCGCGATCTGCGTCCGGATGACCAGGTGTTTGCCCACACCATCATCTCCAGCATCTCCGAACCCAAGGCAACACAGCGTGGCGTGGGCTACTTCATCGAGACGACCACCACCTTCACCGACCAGAACAAGGAAGAAGTCGGCCGTCAGGTCTTCCGCTGCCTGAAATTCATCCCCAATGCCGATGCCGCCCCGGCCGCTGCTTCTGAAGCCGATGCCACGCCCGCCGTGGCCACCCGCATTGCCTCGCCGCGTGGCCACGACAACGCCTGGTGGTGGGAAGCCGTCGATGCCGGCAAACTCCTGATCCAGCGTTGCAAGAGCTGCAACACCCTGCGCCACCCACCGCGCCCGATGTGCGGCGAATGCCAGTCCACCGAATGGGATTCGATCGAATCGAAACTCGAAGGCGAGATCATCAGCTTCACCCAGATGCACTACCCGAAATTCCCGGGCTACCCCTACCCGCTCATCTGCGCCGTCGTGAAGCTCTCCGAAGGCACGAACCTCGTCGCCAACCTCGTTGGCTGCGAGCCGGAAGCCATCAAGATCGGCATGAAGGTCAAGGGCAAGGTCGAAAAGGTAGATGAAAAGACCTGGCTGCCACAGTTCTATCTGGCCTGATTACGGAGAGAAAACATCATGAATCTGAATACCCTGAAATACGGCCAGGTGAAAGTCGGCGACAAGCTGCCCGAGTTGAAGATCGACATCACCTCCGGCCTCATCATCGGCTCTGCCCTGGCTTCGCGCGATTTCACGCCCGTGCACCACGACAAGAAAGTTGCCCAGGCCACCGGGCTTTCCGATGTCTTCATGAACATCATCACCAGCAACGGCTTCATGGGCCGCTTCGTCACCGACTGGGCCGGCCCGGACTCGACGTTGAAAGGCATCGACATCAAGCTGGGTGCCCCTAATCTGCCCGGTTTCGTCATGACCATCACCGGCGAAGTCAAGGCCAAGGATGACGCCACCGGCGTGGTCTCGGTCGCGGTGGAAGGAGTGAATAACGTCTGGGGCACGCATATGAACGGCACGGTGCGAGTCGCCCTGCCCAAGGAGGCTTGAACATGGTTGCCAATATCGCCAATAAATCCGCCATCGTCGGCATCGGCTCGACGGAATTCTCCAAGAACTCCGGCCGCTCGGAGCTGTCGCTCGCCGCCGAAGCCGTTCGCGCCGCGCTCGACGACGCTGGCCTCAAGGCTTCCGACGTCGACGGCATGGTGACCTTCACCATGGACCAGAACGAAGAGGTCGACGTCGCCCGCGCGCTCGGCTGCAACGACCTGAGCTTCTTCTCCCGCGTGCCTTACGGCGGCGGGGCTGCCACCGGCACACTGCTGCAGGCGGCCATGGCAGTCGCCACCGGCATGGCCGAAGTGGTGGTCTGCTACCGCGCGCTCAATGGCCGTTCGGGCCACCGCTACTCGGCAGGCGTGTCCGGCTCGCTGATTACCGGCAGCGCGATCCACTACGGCTGGTACACGCCCTACGGCCTGCTTACCCCGACCTCCTGGGTCGCCATGTACACCCAGCGTTACATGCACCTGACCGGCTGCACCGAAGACGCCCTGTTCGAAATCGCCCACACCACGCGTGAATACGCCGTCAAGAACCCGGCGGCCTTCTTCTACAACCAGCCCTTCACCCGTGCTGATTACAACAACGCCCGCCGCATCTGCGACCCGCTGCGTCTCTTTGACTGCTGCCAGGAAAGCGACGGCGGCTCTGCAGTGATCGTCACCACTCCCGAGCGCGCCCGCGACCTCAAACAGCCCGGTGTGCTCATCAACGGTGTGGCCCAGTGTTCGCCCAAGGATCAGGAGGAGATGACCTCCTTCTACCGCGCCGAAATCGGCCGCATCCCCGAAATGGACATCGCCGCCAAACACGCCTACGCCCAGTGCGGTTTGAGCGCGAAGGACATCGACGCCGCCGTCATTTATGACGCCTTCTCCTCCATCGTCCTGATGCAGCTCGAATCCTGGGGCTTCTGTGAATTCGGCGAAGCGGCGAAGTTCGTGCTCGACGGCAATCTGCGCCCGAATGGCCGCCTGCCGACCAACACCCACGGCGGTCAATTGTCGGAGGCCTACATTCACGGTGTTAATGGCATCGTCGAAGCCACGCGCCTGGTCCGTGGCACCTCGGTCAATCAACCGAAGAAGGACGTGAAACACGCACTCGTCACCTCCGGCGTCGGCGTGCCGACGGGCGGGGCGATTCTGGGCAGAATGTAAGCGGCGGGTGACGCAAGCGCGCAGTACCTTTCCCGTTCGGGCTGCGCCTGTGACCGAAGGGAACCCTCGAGAGGGGGGCTTCCTTTGGCAAGGGCAACCGTAAAGGTTGCCCCTACGGGGCGAACGGTGTCAAGCGGAACATCAACAAGGATCATCGATATGAATTTCGATTTCAGCGAAGAACAACGCGCCATCGCCGACATGGCGGGCAGCGTGTTCGCCGACTACTGCAACGACGACCAGATTCGTGCCTTCTGGGATAGCGGCAAGGACTACGACGCAGCCCTCTGGCAACAGCTCGCCGAAACCGGCCTGCTGGGCCTGACCCTCCCCGAAGCCGACGGCGGTAGCGGGCTGGGCATGACCGAACTCATGCTCGCCCTCGAACAGCAAGGCCGCTTCGTCGCCCCCGTTCCGCTGTGGCGTCAGCAGCTTGCCACCGCCGCGCTGGCGAAATTCGCCCCGGCTTCGCTCAAGGCCGCCTGGCTGGAAAAACTGCTGGCGGGCACGGCACTGGCCACGCTCTCCCTCGACGGCCTTTCGGCCTCGCGTGGCCAGCCCCTGCAAGCCCGGCTCACGCCGCAGGGCTGGCAGCTCGATGGCCGCGCCGTCGCCGTGCCGCTGGGTGCTACGGCACAGCTTGCGATCGTTGCCGCCGAAACCCCAGAAGGCGCGCGCCTGTTCATCATCGAATCCACGACCCCGGGCATCGAAAAGACGAAAGGCATGCTGACCCACGCCGAACCCGCCGCCGACCTGATTTTCAAATCGGCACTCGTGGGCAACGACCACGCCCTGCCGCCTGAAGCCTTGCCCTGGCTGGAACAGCGCGCGCTGGCCTGCCTGGCCGCGCTGCAACTCGGGGTGGCCGCCGAAGACCTGCGCCGCACCGTCGAATACACCAGCCAGCGTATCCAGTTCGACCGCCCCATCGGCAGCTTCCAGGTCATCGGCGCGCGTTCGGCAGACTGCTACATCGACATCGAAGCCCTGCGCTCGACCCTCTGGCAACTGTGCTGGCGACTGGACAACGGGCTCGAAGCCGAAGGTGCGGCGCGTGTTGCCAAATACTGGGCCTGCGAATGCGCCCATCGCGTCTCCCACGCCTGCTCCCACATGCACGGCGGCATGGGCTCCGACGTGAGCTACCCGATCCACCGTTTCCTCTACTGGAGCCGCGCGCTGGAGCTCTCGTTAGGCGGCGCGACAGCCGACCTGCAAGCCCTGGGCGACTGGCTGGCGAAGCCGGAAACCGTCGGCGTCGAACTCTGATTCCCTTGCCAACTGGCCCAACCTGACCGCGAAAGATCAAACATGTTTGTCGATTTGACCCCGGAACAAAAGGCGCTACGCAAGGAAATCCGCGCCTATTTCAACAAGATCATGACCGAAGAAATTCGCGTCGCCCTGCGTCGTGAAGACGGCGACGAACGTCATGAAGCCTACAAGAACCTCTGCCGCCAGATGGGCCGTGACGGCTGGCTGGCCGTCGGCTGGCCCAAGGAATACGGCGGCCGTGGCTACACGCCGATCGAACAGCTCATCTTCTTCGAAGAAGTGTTTCTGGCCGGCGCAACCCTCCCCTTCGTGACGGTCAACACCGTCGGCCCGGCCCTCATGGCCAACGGCTCCGAAGAGCACAAGAAAAAATTCCTGCCCGGCATCGCTGCGGGCGAACTGCATTTCGCCATCGGCTACACCGAAGGCAATGCGGGTACGGATCTGGCCACGCTCTCCACCAGCGCGGTGCAGGAAGGCGACCACTTCGTCGTCAACGGCAGCAAGCTTTTCACTTCCGATGCCGAATCGGCCGACTACATCTGGCTCGCCTGCCGCACCCATCCGGAGGAAAAACGCCACAAAGGCATTTCCATCCTCATCGTCGACACGAAACTGCCCGGCTATTCGCTCACGCCCATCCACACCGTCGGCCACCGCACCAACGCCACCTACTACGACAACGTCAAAGTGCCCGCCAACATGCTGGTTGGGCAGCTTCACGGCGGCTGGAAGCTCATCACCTCGCAGCTCAATCATGAACGTGTCGGCCTCGGCGCGTTCGGCGTCAAGGCGACGGGGGCCTTCCAGAAAGTGCTCGCCTGGGCCAAGACACCGGACGAAAACGGCCGTCGCGCCGTCGACGAGCCCTGGGTTCGCCGCGCCCTGGCCGAAGCCTACAGCCAGATCGAAGCCATGCGTCTGCTCAACTACCGCATCTCCTGCGACCTGAACGCCGGTCGCATGGATGTCGGCCTGGCCTCGGCCTCCAAGGTCTATGGTTCCGAAACCATGATCTTCGTCTTCCGTCGCCTGCTGGAAATTCTCGGCATGGGCGGCCTGTATCGCCTCGGCAGCGAAGCGGCGGAATTCAAGGGGCTGCTCGAAGAAGAGTACCGCGCCGCCACCATCAACACCTTCGGCGGTGGCGTGAACGAACTCCAGCGTGATCTCATCGCCCAGTTTGGCCTTCGTATGCCGCGTTCGCGCTGAGTTTGGACACCCTGCACTACCCCTGCACCGAACCACCCCGGCCCGGGGTGGAGGTGTTCGATCTCACGCCAAACGTCAAATGGCTGCGGATGCCGCTGCCGCTGGCCCTCGACCACATCAACCTTTACCTGATCCGCGATGATGGAGGCTGGCTGCTCGTCGACACCGGCATCGGGGACGAGCGCACACGCCAGCTGTGGGTGCAGCTCTTTGACGGCCCGCTGGCGGGCTGCCCGCTCACGGGCGTGTTGTGCACCCATCATCACTTCGACCACGCGGGCCTTGCAGGCTGGCTCATCGACCGGCTGCAAGTCCCCTTCTACATCAGCCACGGCGAGTATTACACCCTGCGTGTTCTGGCCACCCACACCCGGCAGGGCGACGAACTGCCCTGGGCGCACCGGCAGTATTTTTACCGGTCGGGCATGCCTGATGACCGCCTGCCCGCCATCTACGCCATGCTTTGCGCCGCCGGAAAACTGGTCAGCGATCCGCCCGCCAGCTTCCGCCGCCTGCGTCATGGCGAAACGCTCAGGCTGGGCGAGCGAAGCTGGCAACTTCATCTGGGCGAAGGCCATGTCACCGAACACATGCTGCTCCACTGCGCCGAAGAAGGCGTGCTGATCGCCGGTGACCAGCTTTTGCCCCGCATCACCTCCAACGTCAGCGTCTTGCCGACTGAACCCGAAGCCGATCTGCTCGCTGGCTGGTTCGATTCGCTGGATCGTCTGAGCCAGCTCCCGGAAGACACGCTGATCCTGCCTTCCCACGACCTGCCCTATCGCGGCCTGGCCACCCGCGTGGCCCAGCTACACCGCCACCACCAAAACCAGCTCGACACCCTCTTTCGGATTTGCGCCACCGCCACGCCCACCGCTTACGAAGCCTCCCGCCAGCTTTTTGCCCATCGCGCCATCGACGCTCCCATGGACGAGATGATGGCCATGGGCGAAGCACTGGCGCATCTGACACATCTGGCCCGACAAGGCAGGCTCGAGCGTTTTCAGGATGCCGACGGGCGATACCGCTACCGTTCCCTTATGGCATGACGTCTGAATCGTTGCCTGCCTGAATGCTCAGGACAGCAAACCTTCGATCATCTCTGCCGGGATCTGTTTTTTCTGCAGGCAGGCGGCGAGAAAGCCCCAGGCGATGGGGGGCATGAGCAGTTGCCGGGTCAGCTGGCGGGCTTGCGCGGCATGGCCGGATTGCAGGATGATGGCCAGCTCATCGGCCAGGCGGTGCAGTTGCGGAATCAGATTCCTGCGTTCGTCGCGCGCTTTTTCCTGCGAGCTTGGCCGGGAGGGGCTTTGGGAGGCCAGAGCCAGGTGCAACATTTCGTTCTCCTTTGATGTTTGTCCGGTCTTGATTACTCATACGTCTGGAGCGGGCATAACTTTAGTGGCAGGCAGAACAGGCTTGCGTGAATTGCGTCACGCTGTGGCGTAATATGCACACCTGTTGATGTCTTTGGATCGGCCGATGACGAGGGGATTTTTGTGACATTTCTGCGTTCCATTTTTCAGCTGCTGATCTTTCTGGGCTTGCCGCTTTTCGCGGGAACCTGCCTGGCCGCCCTGGGCGATGCCCCTGGGGCCAGCGACGAGACCCGCCATTTCGCCACGCCCGCCGGGGCGGATTACAGCGTACAGACGACGAGCCGGGCCAATGGTGTCGTGGTGCACGAGTATGTGGCGGCAGGCGGGCGGGTGTTCGCGCTGGCCTGGGCCGGGCCGTTCATGCCGGATCTGCGCGAATTGCTGGGGAGTCATTTCGATGTTTTTGTCGCCGAGACGGCCAGACTGCCGATGGCCGGGCGTTCGCAGGTCGTGATTCAGCGGCCTGATCTGGTGCTGTTCTCGGGGGGGCATATGCGCGCCTTCACGGGGCGGGCGTGGTTACCGGCCATGCTGCCTGCGGGGTTTGATCCCGCCGGAATTCACTGAGCCGGGAGGATGCCGATGCGCTTTAGGGAGGCACTGATTAAATCAGATCCGTTCGGGCTGAGCTTGTCGAAGCCCTTGTTATTACAGGAGATTCCCTTCGACAGGCTCAGGGCGAACGGAATAAGTCATCGTTTCCTTGGCTTTCTTGCCGCCTGGGCACTGTGTTTTTTACTGGCAGCCTGCAATGGCGGCGGGGGCGGCAGCGATGCACCCGCTGCACCGGGGACACCTGCCCCCGCACCTGCGCCCACGCCAGATTCCCTCACCAATGTCGCACCGATCTCCATCGACGGCGGCCCCTTCGGCAGTGCTTCGATCAATGCGCTATTTGTCGATGTGACGGTTTGTGTGCCGGGCAGCCAGAACTGCCAGACCATCGACCACGTTCTGGTTGATACCGGTTCTTCCGGTTTGCGCCTGATCGGCCGGGCACTGGCGGCTCCCTGGGCCTTGCCGGAAGTCAGAACCCCCTCCGGGCAACTCGCCGGTGCCTGTGGCCAGTTTGCCTCGGGGCATACCTGGGGGGCCATGCGCTCGGCGGATGTGCGGATTGCGGGCGAGCTGGCCAGTGCCTTGCCCGTCCAGATCATCGGGGATTCGAGTGTGCCAGAGGTGGCCCCCGGCGATTGCAGCAGTGTGGGGCCCGGCTGGCGGACGGTGGCTGAGATGGGGGCGAAGGGGATTCTGGGCATCGGCCTGTTTGCGGAAGATTGCGGCGTGGCGTGCGAAGCCCGGGCGATTCCCGGGGTGTATTACGCTTGCAGCGGGAATGCCTGTACACCGACGGCTCTGCCGCGCGCGCGCCAGGCGAAAAATCCGGTGACGGCTTTTTCGCGCAACAACAACGGGGTGCTGGTGCGTCTGCCCGCCGTGCCTGCCGGTGGGGTGGCGCGGCTGGCCGGATCGTTGATTTTCGGCATCGGAACCGGGACGAATAATCAGCCAGGGAGTGCTACGGTTTTCGCCACTGATGCGCGGGGTAATTTCACGACGGTCTACAAGGGCCGCACCATGACGGCGAGCTTCATCGACAGTGGCTCGAATGCGCTGTTTTTCATGGATACCTCCATCCCCGTTTGCTCCCGCGCCACGGATTTTTATTGTCCGCCGTCCTTGCTGAATCTGTCTGCCACGCAGCTGACGCGCAGCGGCCTCAGCAAGGTTGTCAGCTTCGCGCTGGAGAATCCGGATCGTCTGTCGGCATCCGTCCGGGCGGTCACGGTTGGCGGGACGGAAGTGCTCGACGGCAACAGCTTCGACTGGGGCTTGCCTTTCTTCTTTGGCCGCGATGTTTTCGTTGCCATCGAGAACCGCAACACCTCCATCGGCCAGGGCCCGTACTGGGCCTGGTGAGGGGGTGAAGGGCGGCTGATACCTCGCCCCGGCGGAGGGCCGGGGGGCACAGTGCCTTGGGTTCCCCGGGTTTCTGGGCTTACTTTCCTGCGATGAAGTTCGCAGCGCGGAAGCCGAAAGTCATGGCCGGGCCGAGTGTGCCGCCCGCGCCGGGGTAGGCCGTGCCCATAACGGAGGCGGAATTGTTGCCGATGCAGAACAGCCCTTCGATGGGTTGATTGTTCTGGTCGAGAACGCGGGCATCCTTGTCGGTGAGCAGGCCACCTTTGGTGCCGATGTCGCCTGCATCGACGCGCATGGCGTAGAAGGGGGCCTTGAGGATGGGGGCGATGCAGGGGTTGGGCTTTACGTTGCAGTCGCCGTAGTAGCAGTCGAAGACGTTGCTGCCCTTGTTGAAGTCCTTGTCCTTGCCGCTTTGCGCGTATTCATTGTTGAGTTCCACCGTCTTTTTGAGGCCGGCGGCGTCGACGTTGATTTGTTTGGCCAGGCCGTCCAGGGTGTCGTCTTTCCAGTACACCTTGCCGAGCCAGGATTTGCGGTCGGGGGCGATCTGGCTGGGCATGAGCGGGCCCATGGGGTAGTTGTAGCGGAATTTGGCATCGAAGATCAGCCAGCAGGGCACACCCTTGCCGTTCTTGTCATTTTCCGCGTACATCGCCGCGCCGAATTCGAGATAGGGCGAGGCTTCATTGACGAAACGCTGGCCCTGGCCGTTGATCACGATGCAGCCGGGAAGGTTGCGTTCGGCAAAGAGGCCCACCTGATAGGGCTCGCCTGGCACATGAATGGAGGGTGTCCACCAGGCCCAGTTCATGAGCTCGGTTTTCGCGCCGATGGCCTGGGCCGCGCGGATGGTGTCGCCGGTGTTGTGCGGGGGGGTCACGCTCCATTCGGCTTTGCTGGGTTTGGGCAGATATTGTTCGCGCATTTGCTGGTTGCGCTCGAAACCGCCCGCGCCGAGGACAACGCCACGACGGGCCGTGAGCGTGAGCGTCTGGCCATTGCGTTTGACGACGATGCCGGTCACGCGGCCGCCTTCGGTGGTCAGTGATTCAAAAGGCGTGTTCAGCCACAGCGGAACCTTGCGAACCAGAAGGGCGTGGCGCAGGCCGGCGGCCATGGCGTTGCCCAGACCGCGAATCCGGTCGTGCTTCGTTTTGAGACGCCAGGGGATGTCGAGGAAGTAACGGCCCAGGGTTTTCATGACCTGCAGCATCCAGCCAGGCTGTTTGGAGAGCATGACGTGGGCTTGTGTGGCGGTCATGCTGGCCTTGCCCATCAGGAGCGTGCCGTTGTAGGACAGGCGCAGGTTGTCGAATTCTTCGCCGAGCAGGGAGGCATCGAAAAGATTGGGTTCCATGGTGCGCCCGCCCGGGCGGGAGCCCGGCAGGTGCTGGTAGTAATCGGGGTAGCGATGACAGGGGAAGTAGTTGAGTGTCATCTTGCTGTTGATGTATTCGACCATCTGCGGCGCGCTGTCGAGATAGGCGTGCAGACGGTCTTCCGCAACAAGCCCGCGCGTGGCGGCTTTGACATAGGCCAGGGCGTCGTCGTAGCTGTCCTTGATTTTCATCTGGCTGTTGTTGGGAATCCAGATCGCGCCACCGGAAACCGCCGATGTGCCGCCGTATTTGTCGCTCTTTTCGACCACGAGAACGGAAAGCCCCAGATCGTGGGCGCGCGCGGCGGTGAGCATGGCACCGGCTCCCGAGCCGACGACGATGACATCATAGGTGGTGCTGTCTTGTGGTGTGGTCATGGGGATTCCTGAAAAAGCAGAGGGGAGACGAATGGAGTCAGCCGTTGGCGGCATGCCGCCCGGCCCGACGCCCACTGAACAGGCAATCAGCCAGGGAAAGGCCGCTGATGTAAGTGTGTGCACACAGGCCGACGGCGTTTCGCCCGGCGGCGTAGAGGCCCGGGATGGGGTTTTTTTGCTCGTCGAGAACCCGGCCGCTGTCTTCTTCCACGTTCAGGCCGCCCAGTGTCAGCGTGGGGCAGGGGAATTTCGAGCCGATGCTGATGTCGATGGCGAGGAAGGGGCCGGTTGTGATGGCTGTGCGGTATTTGTCGGGCTTGGCGTGTTCGTCGGGCTGGCCGCTGGCGATGTCCTGGTTGTAACGGGCGATGGTTTGTTCCAGCGCGGCAGCGGGGATGCCGATCTTGCCGGCGAGCCCGGCGAGGCTGTCGGCCCGGGCGGTGCAGCGGAAGATGTACATGAGGCTCATGAGCTTTTGCACGAGGGCGATGCTCTTGTCGTGGCGAAGCTGTGCCCGGGCGGCTTGCATCAGTGGGGCATCGAGGATGAGCCAGCCGCGTCCCTGGCTTTTTTCGAGCATGTCGTCGGCAACTGTCGCGCCATAAAGGGCTTCGTTGCACAGCCTTTGCCCTTTCAGCCCGACGCTGACGGCATTGAGCCAGGCATGGGGCGGGGCGTAGAAACGCCAGTAGGTCAGCCGGTCGATCCGGCCGGTGGAGGCTCCCTGCGTGAGCCCCAGGCGGATGCCGCTGCCGTTGCAGTCTTCGCCCAGTGCGTGGGGGGTACGCATGGGGGCATCCGTGGCCTGTTCGATCATGGCGCGGTTGAAAACGAAGCCGCCCGCGCTGAGGACGACGCCTTTTTTGACGCGCACCTGTTTTTCGCGGTCGAAGGCTTCAAAGCGTGTGGCCAGCCAGCGGAAGGGGGCTCCTGCGCGCGGCATGCCGATGTTGATCTTGCTGGCCAGACGGTGCAGGCCCGTCCGCAAGGCGGGGATCAGGCCGGACTGGGGGCCTAGCCGGTAGGCCAGACCGATGATGCGATTTTGCGGGTCAACGATCAGGCGATGGACGCAGGCGTAGGTTTGCAGTTCGACCTTCGGGTGCGCGCGCATGGCAAGGAGCAGCGGGTCCATGACGGCCGGGCCGCCAAAATAGCCGCTACCCTGGGTGATGTGGCCCCGCGCGGCGGGGGTCGTGTTCGCGTTGTAGGGGGCGTAGGCTTCGTTGCCGGAGTGGTAGAGGCCCCAGTGGCCGCCGGGAAAGGAGTTTTTTTCCTTGTAGTAGCGGCTGGCGTAACGTACCCCAAAGCTTTCCAGCCATTCGAGATTGGCTACGCTGTCTTGGCAGAAGCGGCGCAAGGTGGCATCTGATACGACGCCACCCACCTGGATTTTGAGGTATTCGAACATATTGTCCGGGCTGTCCTCGACACCGGCTTCGCGCTGCTGCCGTGTGCCGCCACCGGTGTAGACCACACCGCCGGAAAGCCGGGAGGCTCCGCCGCCTGCCAGGCGGTCGAGTGCCAGAACGCGAACGCCCTGGTTCGCAGCTTCCAGAGCCGCCGACGCCCCGGCCAGGCCGATGCCGACGATGGCGACATCGGTTTCGGCATCCCAGGAATGATGTTCCGGATCGTGGATGACCAGGGGGGGGGATACGGGGACGTGACGGTTGGCACGATCATCAAACTTCATGACGGGCTTTGCTCTGTGTGAAAGTGCCTGCTCACTCGGGCAGGGCGATCTGGTGGTCGGTGCTGTACTGGTAGTCGCGGAAGATGTGTTCGGCGGTCAGTATCTGGTAGCTGCCGTCGTCCAGTTTGCGCGTGGTGTCCTTGAGCCGGTAGGTGTAGTGGCCGCAGGTCCAGCAGTCGAAATTTCGCATGTGGGTGCAAAGACAGGTTTTGTCCTTGACCGAGAGCGTTTTGGTGTCCGGATTGGCTTCGAGTGCCTTGTTGTAGGCGGTGATGTAGGCGCATTTGCCCGAGCCGTCGAGGATGTAGCCGAAGGCTTCGCAATTGGGGCGGATGCCGGAGCCGATGGCCGGGCAGTGCTTGAGCATCCGCATGGGGTAGCCCGTGGGGGAGAGCAGGTTGACTTCGATGTCGTCTTCGTTGGCCTTGAAGTATTCCTGCTGGACGTTTTCGGGCAGCCCGCATTCTTTGGCGACCGTGAAACGGGTGGAAACCTGCACGGCGGCCGCGCCGTTTTCGAGGAAGGTGGCCGCATCCGTGCCGGTGAAGATGCCTCCGGCGGGGATGAGCGGAATGTCGAGGCTTTCGGCTTTCAGCCAGGTCTGGATTTCGGCGGTGATGGTGGCCAGGTCATATTCTGCCCAGTCCATGCCGAAGCCCAGGTGGCCCCCGGCCAGCGGGCCTTCGACGACGACGAAATCGGGCAGGCGATTGACGCGGGCGTTTTTCCGCAGAAAAAGCTGAAGGGCGCGCAAGGAGGAGACGATGATGCCCAGATAGGCATCGCGAAAGCGGGGGTGGTCTTCGATCAGTGCGAAGGAGCCCAGATGCAGCCCGGCGGAAAGCGTGATGCCGTCGACCCCGGCATCGAGCGCGGCCCTGAGCCGTACCCGCAGGGTTTCGCGCGGGGCGTTCATGGTGAGCTTTTCCATGCAGTTTACGAACACCATGCCCGGCCCGCGTTTGGCTTCCATGGTCTTGCCCACATGCATGCGCGAGGCTTCTTCGAGCAGGCCCAGGTCGAACTGCACGACGGATTTGTCGGCGTTGGCGACATTGAACTTGTATTGTTTGAGCTTGTCCCGGACGAAGTGCGTCTTGAACCGGCGGTCGGCGACCGTGGGCACCATGGCGTCGGAAATGTGGCCTACCCCGCCCAGACGGGCGACTTCCAGGGCAAGATCGGCCGTCGAAATGTCGACGCCCATGCCGCCGATCATGATGGGGACCAGCTCGTGCTTGCCGAACTTCAGGCGGAAGTCATCTACTCGTTTCATTTTTTCTGTCTTCCTGTCTTGTCCGGCCCCCGGGAACGGGGTGAAATCATTGATGGGCATCTGCGGGCGGAACGCGGATTATGGCTCTGATTCTTTCCGCGTCCAACCGGGCATTTTATTCGACCGTTACCGACTTGGCGAGATTGCGCGGCTTGTCGACATCCGTGCCGCGTACCAGGGCCACATGGTAGGCCAGCAACTGCAGGGCCACGACATGCAGCACAGGAGAGAGCAAGCCGTAATGTTCCGGCAGGCGTAGAACGTGTACCCCTTCGCTGGCGGCGACTTCGCTGTCGGCATCCGCGAAGACGTAGAGCTCCCCGCCCCGGGCGCGGACTTCTTGCAGATTGGATTTGAGTTTTTCCAGCAGATTGTCGTTCGGAGCGACGGAAATCACCGGCATGTCCTGGTCGACCAGAGCCAGCGGCCCGTGTTTGAGTTCGCCCGCCGGGTAGCCTTCGGCATGGATATAGGAAATTTCCTTGAGCTTGAGCGCGCCTTCCAGGGCGATCGGGTAATGGTGGCCCCGCCCGAGAAACAGCGCGTGCTGCTTGTTGGCAAAGCGTTTGGCCCAGCGGGCGATGTCTGCCTCGAGCTCGAGTACCTTTTTGATGGCCAGCGGCAGGTGGCGCAAGGCGGTGAGGTGGGTCGTTTCTTCTTCGGGGGAGAGTCTGCCGTTGATGCGGGCGAGGGTGGCGGCAAGCAGGAACAAGGCGGCAAGCTGGGTGGTGAATGCTTTGGTCGATGCGACACCGATTTCCAGTCCTGCCCTTGTTAAAAAGCGAAGCGCGCACTCACGTACGATGGCGGATTCAGCGACATTGCACACGGCCAGGGTGCGTGTCATGCCACGGGATTTCGCGTGTTTGATGGCGGCTAGCGTGTCGGCTGTTTCGCCCGACTGGGAGATGGCGACGACCAGTTGTTCCGGATCGGTGACGGAGACGCGGTAGCGGTATTCGCTGGCGATTTCCACCGTGCAGGGAATGCCTGCCAGCTGTTCGATCCAGTAACGGGCGACCAGACCCGAATGAAAGCTCGTGCCGCAGGCGAGAATCAGCACGGATTTCGTCGTCTTCAGCAGTTCCGGGGCGGCCGCGCCGAACAGATTGGCCGAAAAACTCTGTGCCGACGAGCCGCTGCCCAGCATTTCCAGCGTATTGGCCAGGGCTGAGGGCTGCTCGAAAATTTCTTTTTGCATGTAGTGCTGGAAAGTGCCCAGCTCGACAGCATCGGCAGACAGTGTGCTCTCGTGGCAGGGACGTTCCACGGGGGAGCCGTCCTGGCGCAGGAGGCGGTAGCCTTGCGGGTCGAGTACGGCCAGATCGCCGTCTTCCAGATACACCATGCGGCGTGTGACCTGCAGCAGGGCAGAGGCATCGGAAGCAGCGTAGAGTCCGTCGTCGGCCACGCCCAGCAAGAGCGGCGCGCCCTGACGGGCGACGATGATGTGTTCGTTCTTCTCGCACAGCACGGCGATGGCATAGGCTCCCACCAGTTGCGCGGTGGCCAGGCGCACGGCTTCTGTCAGGTCGGGGGCTGTTTTCAGCAGATCGCAAACCAGGTGGGCGATGACCTCGGTATCCGTGTCGGAGGTGAAGACATAACCCGCCGTGGAAAGACGCTGGCGGATTTCGGCGAAGTTTTCGATGATGCCGTTATGTACCACCGCCAGCCCGGCGGAAATGTGGGGATGGGCATTGCGCTCGGCGGGCACGCCGTGGGTGGCCCAACGGGTGTGGGCGATGCCCAGTGATGCGCTCAGTCCTTCGGCCTGCCTGGACAGCTCGGCCACGCGGCCCACGCTGCGAAGGCGGTGAAGACCGGGATTGAGCACGGCCAGCCCGGCCGAGTCATAGCCGCGATATTCGAGCTTGCATAATCCTTCGATGAGGACGGGAACAACGTTGCGACGGGCAACGGCGGCAACGATGCCACACATGCGAGGGTTCCTTTCGGGAATGGTGACAGAGGCAGGAAACGCGGGAGTGTAGCTCAAAGACAGGCTGCCGGGCGGGTGCTGCTTCGTGGCCCGGTGTGCTCCTGGCTGCCTGCCCGGGCTACGGTTATTTTGTGTCTGGCGGCAGGGTGAAAAAACGCAGGGTGCAATGGGCTTCCAGCCCCGTGGCTCCGGGGTTGTTCAGCAGGCAGGACTGGACACGGAAATGTTCCTTGATCGAGGGCTGGAAGGCTGCCAGAAAATTGAGGAGCTCGCCTTCGTGGATGTCTCGCAGGCGGATTTCGAGGTCGTAGATGAGCGGAGTATCTGCCGGGGGAGGCTCGGTTGCCGCCGGGGTATTCGTGGCAGCTGTGGCATCCGGGCGGTCGACCAAGGGCCTGGAGGGGGGAAGGGTGTAGGCCAGTGTGTCGGGCAGACGCAATTCCCGGCGGGTGGATAGCAGATTTTCGACCCAGTTTTCCCGGTCGGGCACTTCCAGCAGCCCCTGGGCTTTGAGTGTTCGAAAGGCCTGGATGTGGCTGGTCAGATAGGCGAGTTCTTCCTGGCGGGCGTTCAGGTCGTCGTGCAGACGCTGGGTCTGGCTATTTTGCTGGCGAAGTTCATCTTGTGCCCTTTCTTCAAGGAAAACGCCACCGCCGCCCAGCAATATGGCCAGCAGGAGGCTTGCGGCCAGGAGGATGAGCTGGGGCCGGGCTGCGAGGAGAATGCTGCGCCGGGGGCTCATGGCTGTTTCTCCTGCGGGGCGAGTGTCAGACACCAGAGGGGGGCTTTGTCCGGATCTTCGCTGGCGGAGCCGCCGCCGCGCAGTGTGTCTTTGGAAAGCGATTTTGCCGGATCCTGAATCAGTGTCGCCCCGGGAATCCGGCTCAGGCGGGCGGAAATCTGGCGCACGGCCTCTGTCTTGAGGCGGGGGCTGATGCTGGTGGGCAGGGCGATCTGGAAGGCAAGTTCTGCTTTCAGGGGGGCGGCGGTATTTTCTGTCGTTTCAGCCGGTGCGGCGGCATCGGTACTGGCCGGGGGCAGGTATCGCTGGCAGGGAGTGGCACTGGCGGGCAAAACCTGCCATTCGAGCAGGGCAATCCGGGCGGGCGGCGGGTCACCCAGGGCTTGGGCGATTTGTTTCATTTGCCGGGCGAATGGCGGCGCGCCGATGATTTCGTGGTCATTGATCTCGATGGCTCGCCGCATTTTGTCCGGCGTAGTCCCCAGGGTTGCGATGGTTTTTTCGATGAGATCCAGGTTGCTTCTTGTTTCCTGGTGCAGTCGGGCATCGGCTGTTCTGGTGCGCTGGATGTCGAATATTTCCTTGAGGCTGATGGCCGCTGTCGTCAGCCCGGTGCAAAGCGTCAGTGCCGCGCCGGTCAGGGCCATGCGACGCAGATGGCTGGCCATCCAGGGGATGCGCCGTTGAAGGGGGGCCAGTTGCCCGTAAGGCTGTTTCCGGACAGCCAGCTCGAACAGGAAGGGCCGCCAGTCGTCTGCGGCGGGTATTTTCCAGGAGGCTGGCGGGGGGGCGAGTCCGATTTTCGCTGTGGCCAGCGGGGCGGCGAAGTCGTCGGCCTTGCCCAGCAGAAGGACGGCAGGCGGGGGGGCTCCGAATGGCAGGATGCGCGTATTGCCCAGATAGCGGTGCGTTCGCAGGATTTCTTCGGCTTGTGCCCGGGCATCATTGACGATGGGGGCCAGACGGGTCAGGACGGGCAGCCGGTTCTTGAGGAAAACGATACGCAGGCCGGCACTGGTAGGCAGGACGATAAAGAGGTTGGGCGGCAGGGATTTGTGCTGGCCCAGGTGAGCCAGCAGCAGGGTGGTCGGGCAGAGTGTGGCGATGGACAGTCGCCGGGCGTCGAGTTCGTCTTCGATGCGTTTGGCGGCGGGCAGGCCGAAGAGGGTGTGTTTGACCGGAGCCAGCCGGTCGAGCAGGGTTGTGCCGTGGGCGATGTCCAGTGTGCGACGGTAGGGCGTGTCCGGGAAGCGCGTGGTGAGCTGGCGTTCCAGCAGGGTATTCCGGTTGGCTCCGTAAAGGCGGGGGATGTCGATGTCGACCAGGGTTTCTTCGGCCAGATCGGTGACGATCCAGACGGGCCTGGGCGTGTCGGGCGGGGCGGCGAGAGGTTGCCATTCGCCGCGCAGGCGACGCCAGTATTGCGGGCCGGCGGCCGTGAGATGAAGGAGCGTGGTCATGGGCTGGGGCTTACGTCTTCATCTTCGTGAGGGTGTCGTAGATCGGGCTCAGGACGGCCAGCATGATCCAGCCGAGGATTAGGCCCATGATGACCGTGATGGCCGGCTCGATCATGGCTTGCACCTTGCCGATGGATTCTTCGATGTCGCGTGAATAAAAGTAGTTGATGTTGCTCAGGGCTTCGTCGAGCGCGCCGGTGGATTCGCCGACTTTCAGCATGCGGATGACGATGTTGGGAAAGAGGGTTTCGGTGGCGAAGCTGGCGGAGATGGGCTCGCCGTTGGCGATGCGGTCGCGCGCGCGGGCGACGGCTTGCTGGATGGCGAGGTTGCCCGTGACTTTCTCGCAATAGACAAGCCCTTCGAGCATGGGGATGCCGGTGCGGTACATGAGGGCGAAGGTGTCGGCAAAGCGCGCCAGGATGATTTTCTTGATGATGAGGCCGACATAAGGGAGAGCGAGAATCAGCCGGTGCAGCTGGAAACGTGCTTTGGGATTGACCCGAACGAGGGTGGCAATGCCGATGCCGGCCACGACGGGGAAGGTGATGATGGCCCACCAGTAGTGAACAAAAATGCCGGAGAGGAAGATGAGGGCGCGGGTCTGGATCGGGATTTCCTGGCCCATGTTGGTAAGAAAGCCCACCAGTTGCGGCACAAGGTAGATCATCAGGAAGAAAACCACGCCGCTGATGACGACGATGATGAAGCTGGGGTACATCAGCAGCTTCTTGGTTTCGGCGGCCATTTCGTCCTGCCACTTGAGCGAACGGACGATTTCACGCAGGACTTCGGGGAGTTGCCCGGAGGCTTCGCCCGCATGGATGAGGCTGCGGACGACTTCGGAGAAGATGCCCGGGTAGCCGTTGATGGCTTCAGCGAGTGTGGCCCCGGCACTGATTTTTTCGGTCAGGCCCGCCGCCAGGTTTCGGGACTCGGTGGATTCTGCGTCTTCGCCCATGTCGGCCAGGGCCGTGCGGATGGGAACACCGCCGCGAACCTGCATTTCGAGCTGAAAGAGGAAGTTGATGACTTCACGCGGCGGCAGGCTTTTGACGTTGATTTGTCGGGGCTTGGCTTCGGTAGCTTCGATCAGCGACAGGCCGTGGTTTCTGAGCTGGGCTTCGAGATCGGCTTCATTCAGGGCCTCGACCACCCCTTTGGCGATGTTTCCCGAGGCATCGGCAGCGCGGTAGCGGTAGTGCGGCATGGCAGGCTCAGCTCACCAGATCGGTGAGGTCAACCACCCGGGCGATTTCTTCGAGGGTGGTCACCCCTTCGCGCACCCGCCGCAGGCCATCCATGGCCATGGTGATGAACCCCCGCTCCAGGGCGTACTGGTTCAGGACGTGCAGGGTGGCGCGCTGGGAGAGGAGGTCGTCCAGACCACCGTCGAATTTGAGCAGTTCGACGATGGAGGTTCGGCCTTTGTAACCGCTGAGTTCGCAGGCCGGGCAGCCTGCGGGGCGGTAGAGGGTGATTTCTTCACCCGGAGCCAGGCCGAGCATCTGGGCTTCCAGTGGCGTGGGCGTGTCGGGTTTCTTGCAGGCCTTGCAGAGGGTGCGGATCAGCCGCTGGCCGACGATGCCGATGATGTTGCCGGCCAGGACATCCGGTTTGATCCCCAGATCGAGCAGGCGGGGAATGGAGCGGACGGCGGAGTTGGTGTGGAGGGTGGAAAAGACCTGGTGGCCGGTCATCGCGGCGCGCAGGGCCATTTCTGCGGTGTCGTGGTCGCGGATTTCGCCCACGAGGATGATGTCCGGGTCTTGCCGCATCATCGAACGGATCCCTTCGGCGAAATCCATTTTCACGGCTTCGGAAATCGATGTCTGGCGGATGATGGGCATCGGGTACTCGACCGGGTCTTCGAGGGTCATGATGTTTACGCCCTCATCGTTCAGGTGGCCGAGGATGGAGTAGAGCGTGGTTGTCTTGCCCGAGCCGGTAGGCCCGGTGACCAGCATGATGCCTTCGGGGCGGGCCAGCATGAGCTGGAGCAGCGTCAGCTGGTGGTCGGACAGGCCCAGGCCGGTGAGCGGCACGATGCCGCGCTTGCGGTCGAGAATCCGCAGGACGAAGTTTTCGCCGTGGATGGTGGGCTGCGCCGCGCAGCGGAAGTCGACCGGGCTGCCGGAGATCGAGAGCGAAATCCGGCCATCTTGCGGGGCGCGGGTTTCGGCGATGTTCATGCCGGCCATCACCTTGAGGCGGACAACCATGGCCGACCAGTAACGCATGTGCAGGATGCGTACCTGGCGCAGGACGCCATCGATGCGGTAACGGATACGCAGGAATTGCGCTTCCGGTTCGAAGTGGATGTCGGATGCGCCGCGCAAGGTGGCATCGACGAGGAGGGAATCCATGAGGCGGACGACGGGGTGGCTGTAGCCTTGCGTGCCCAGCGAAAGGCTGGTCATGTCGACGTTGCCGGTTTCCAGCTCGTGGAGGATGCCGTCGATGGAAAGCTCGTGGCCGTAGAACTGCTCGATGGCCGGGAGGATTTCGTTGCCCGAAGCCAGCCGCCAGACGGGGGTGGGCGAGCCGGGGCTGCTGCCGAGCAGGGCGTTGATCTGGTCGCTGGCGACGATGTCGTTGGGGTCGGCACAGGCAATCAGCAGCTCGTTCTTCTCGACATTGAAACTGACCGGAAACAGGGTGTGGTGCTTGGCGATCTGTTTCGGGATGAGCTCCAGGGCGCGGGCGTCCGCTGCGATGCCCTTGAGACTGATGGCCTGTTCGCCCAGGTTGTCGGCCAGCGCGCCACGCATGGCTTCTTCGGTGATGAAGCCCAGCGCGATGAGGGTTTCGCCCAGTTGTTTTCCGGAGGATTTTTGCTCGTGCAGGGCGATGCGGAGTTGATCCTGCGTGAGCAGGCCGCGTTCGATCAGCAGGTCGCCAATGCGGACGGGTTTGCCATTGGCGGGCTTGGGCGCGTTCATGGGGCGGTGGTGTCTTGAGCGGTCGTCCGGGCAGCGATGACGCCGCGCAGTTGTTCCAGGCGTTGCAGGGCACTTGCCCGGGGGATGGCGTCGGGGTTGCCTGCCTGTTCGGCCAGATGCAGGGCGCGGGTGTAGTAATCCGCTGCCTGAACCGGCTTGTGCAGACGGTCGAGGGCGACGGCGAGGTTGTAGGCGTAGGCCGGGTTGGCAGGTTCAAGGCTCGCGGCCTTGAAAAAGGCTTGTTGCGCGTCGGCCAGCCGCCCTTCCCTGGCGAGAATGCCGCCGAGCGTGGCCAGCGCGCTGGCAGAACGCGGGTGAGCTTCGCTCAGGTCGCGGGCAGCTCCGGCGGCTTCTTGCGGGTTGCCTTCTGCCGCCAGTGCCAGCAGGCCGGCGCGGGCGGTGGTGTTGTCGGGGTCTGTCCGCAAGGCGCGCTGGTAGTAATCGCGGGCTTCGTCACGGTTGCCCTGGCGGTGGGCGATATAGGCCAGGCCCAGCAGGGCATCGCGTTCTTCCGGATTGTTCTGGAGGGCCTGGCGGTAGGCTTGGGTGGCTTCGGCGTAGCGGCCCTGGGTCAGGGCGCGGTAGGCCGTTTCCAGCGGGGAGGAGGCTGCCGCATTGCTGCGGGTGATGGCAGGTTTGCCGGATTGTGCGGCACTGGCGGGGCTGGCAACACCTGCAATTCTGGCCGCCGTGGCCGGGCGGGCGGTGCGTGCGGTGTGTGCGGTGCGTGCCGTATCCACACTGGCGGGCAGACGCGCAGGGGCGGTCTGCCGTGCCGGGCGGTCGGGTACGGGGGGGGTTGTGGGCGTGGCACTCGCTGCGTTTGCAGTGCTTGGGGTGTTGCTTGGGGTGTCCTCAGGTGGCGAGACAGGCGGAGCAGACGGGGCGTGGGTTTCGGCGGGAAGGGAAGCGTGGGGGGGCACGATGCCCGGGGAGGTGTTGAAAAGCGGATCCCAGTAGCCCAGGAAGAAGCTGCCTGTGAGCAGGCCGACAAAAACGCCGGTGGCAGCCAGTGCCAGGGTACGTTGGCGGGAAGGCGGTCTGGCGGGCTGCTGCGCGATGAGGATGTCTCGCGCTGTCGAGGTATTGGCCCCGGGGAGAGGGGGCTCCTTGCGGGGCAGGGCGGTGGCAGGCCCGGCGGTATCCGGCACGGCAGCGATGGGGGGGCGGGTGTCGGGGGGGGGCGGCGGTGTAACCGGCTGGGGCGGCGGGAGGGTTGATGCTGCAGGTTCCGGGATTTTTGTGTCCGCCGGGGGAGGAGGGGCGATAGAGAGTTTTTCCGGCGCGGGTTTGGAAGTGTCCGTGGCCGGGGCAGGAGCCAGTGTCAGGGGCGGTATCAGGGGGGGCGTTTCCGGCGGCAAGGTGGCTGCCGGAGATGCCGCGGGGGGGGGAGGCGTGGGGATTGCCCGGGCTGTCGTGGGCTCCAGAGAGAGTTCGACGGGTGGCCTGGCGGGCTTTTCCGGCGGAGGCGGTGCGGGGGATTTTTTCGCCGCCTCCGTAGCCTGGTCGGCCCCGGCGGCTTTGGTGGTTTCGGCAGATTCGGCCACTTTGCCTGCTGTGGCGGCTTTTTCCTGGCTGGCGCGTTGCAGGGCGTCGAGGAGCAGGCTCATGGGGCATTCCCGGTGCGGACTTGTTCAGACGGGGCTTGCATGGCGCGAATGGCATTCGGCAGGACGTTGCGGTAGGTGCTGAAATCGCCATCCAGGCTGGCGTCCTTGAGTACGGTGGGGCGCAGGAAGACGACGAGTTCGGATTTTCGGCTGCTGTTGTCCTTGAACTTGAAGAGCTCGCCCAGGAAGGGGATTTTGTTCAGGATCGGGACTTCGTCGGATTTGTTGTCGCGGCCGTCTTGCATCAGACCGCCCAGGATGGCGACATCGCCGGATTGCACCCGCATGACGGATTCCATTTCCCGGGTCTGGATGATGGGAACGGGGTTGGTGATGTTGTTCTGGGCCAGGATGGGGTTGGGGTCGAGCGCGTAGCCGCTGATGCGGCTGATGCTGGGGCGCAGGTTGAGCGTGACTTCGCCGTTGTCGCTGATTTGCGGGGTGACGGTCATCAGAAAGCCGATGGGGACGGTGTTCAGCGTGCTGCTGTAGGTGGGCTGGGTTGCCGGTGCTGTGGCCGTGGCCGGGGTGCCGGGGGTGACGGTGATGTTGAAATAAACCTGGTTATCGACAACCTTGAGCAGGCTGGTCTGGCTGTTGAGGACGGAGATTTTCGGGCTGGAGAGAACACGCAGGGTTCCGAAGGATTCGAGCATCTTGATGGCTGCACTGATGTCGGCTTCGGCACTGCTCTTTTTCCAGGTGAGCGAAGCCAAGGTGCTGACGAGCCCGCCGGTGAGCATGCCGGATGCGGCCGGGCCTGCCGGCTGCATCGTGAGGCTGGAGCCTGTCGAGCTGCCGATTTTTCGCACGATGCTCCAGTCGATGCCTTGCTGGAAGCGGTCGGAGAGGTCGACTTCGATGATGGTGGCTTCGATCAGTACCTGGCGGCGCGCGCTGCTGAGAATGCCTCCCAGGAATTCGCGGATTTTTTCGTGCTGGCGCGCCGTGGCACGCACACTGACGAGGCCGGTTTCGGCATTGACGATGACCGAGGCGGCTTCGCGGAAGGTGGTGCGGCGGACGGTGGTAGCCCCTTGCTGGTTCAGCTGGGCCGGGATGGCTTCCCGGCGGGTATTTCGTCCGCTTGGGCTGGCGGCGGGTTCGGCAGCGGTCTGGCCGGGTTGGGCCTGGGCGGTTTGCTGGCTGCTTTGTTCGGTAACGGTTTCGCTGGAGCCTTCCGGCAGGATTTTGTCTGTTTCGCGCAGGATGTCGCGCAGATTGGTCGTTAGCGTTTCCCAGAAGCGGTTGTTGGTGATGCTTGCGAGGGTGGTGTTGGAGGAGTTGTTGCCTGAGCTGCCTCCTGAACCACCGGTGTTGCTGCCCGATGCGCCGATGTTGGTGGAGGTGCTGACCGTGCTTTGGGCATCGCGCCGGATGTTCGGGTAGTCGATACGGTAGCTTTTCAGGTAGGGGCTGTCTGGCTGGATGGAGAGGTTCTTGCCGTTGATTTCATAGCGCATGTCGACCTGGGTGGCGATGCGGTCGAGGATTTCAGGCAGCGTCTGGTCCAGCACGTTCATGGTGATCGTGCCTTCGATCCCCGGATGAACGTCGATATTCATTTTTGCGTCCCGCGCGAGGGCAAAGAGGAGCTGCTGAACGTCGATATTGTGGACCACGACGCTGTAGAGCTCCGGCCGGGCTTGTGGGCGGGGAGCCGGGGGCAGGGGGGGCTGGGTGAGGAAGTCGGGGGCGCGGCCGTCGATGGCTGTTTGGGGAGCCAGGTGCTTGTCGGAAGGTGCGGGGGGCTGGGTGGCGCAGGCAGTGAGCAGTGCTGGCAGTAGCCACAGGCCAAGGTCTGGACGCAGCATTTTGCCGTTGGATCGGGAGGCAGCGGAGGGCGTCACGGTGAGGTGTCCTGTAGGAAATTCTTTATACGGCTTTGAATATCAATGGGATACCTTGAAATGTCAAGGTTTTACTTTAGTTAAGGGGGTGGTAGGCGTTGTTTTTTTGCCCGGGGCGGGTGTTGTGGCCAATGTGGTCGATGCGGTTGATGCGGTTGATGCGGTTGATGCGGCCGCTGTGTTTGCCTGGGGCAGGATGCCCGGTTCCAGAGCTTTCCAGGGGGGCGATGTTCTGGTGAATATCAGGGCGGCGGTGGCCGCGAGAATGGATGCGGCCAGGCTCAGTACGAAAACCTGCAGCCAGGAAAACTGGGGGGCGGTGTGTGTGGCCGCGCTGGTGCTGGCTGGCCGGGCAAGCCAGGCCGGGCGGTGTTTTTTATGTCGCCGGGGCTCGAAATCCTTGCAGGCATTGCGTACATGCCGCCAGGTGACCTTGCGGGCCTGTTCGGCATAGGCGGCCAGCAGGGATTTGTCGGCGAGCAGGTTGATGCGCCGGGCGCGTCCGCCGGAGGCTTTCATCAGGAGCCTGATCGCGCCGCGCGTGAAAATGGGGCCGCCGTGCCAGCCCGCGATGTGCAGGCGGTGATTGAGATAGGCCAGGCCATCGGCACGGGAGAAGGGGGTGAGGGTGAAGCGGTGGATGATGCGGTCACGCACTTGCCGCAGACGGGGTTCGCTCAGGAGCTCGTCGAGCTCGGGCTGGCCGAACAGCAGGATATTGACGAGCTTGTGGCTGCCGGTTTCGATGTTGGAGAGCAGCCGGACTTCTTCGAGGGATTCGGCCGGCATGGCGTGGGCTTCGTCGATGACGAGGAGCACCCGTTCGCCGTTGCCATGGCGGCGGAGCAGTTCCCGATGCAGTGCGGCGAGTTTGGCTTCGATGGAGGCGGGCATGTTTTCCATGCCCAGATCGCGGCCGATGGCACTGAGGATTTCTTCCCGGCTGAAGCAGGGGTTGGCCAGGTAGATCGTGGTGATGTCTTTGGGCAGGTCTCCCAGCATCTGCCGCGCGAGCAGCGTCTTGCCGCTGCCGATTTCGGCGACGATCGTGCTGATACCTTCGTCATGTACGGCGACATGCAGCAGGGCAGAGCGGAGCTCGCCTCGCTGGCCGCCGGTGTAGAAGTAATCCGTGTCTGGGGTGATCTGGAAGGGCGGCCTGGAGAGGCCGAAGTGTTCCAGATAGAGGATGGACATGGCAGTGAAGGGCGGTCAGGTGACGGAGGCGATGGGGTCAGCGGTGGCCGAATTCCATGAAACGGTCGTCCAGACGCGCCAGCAGTACCGGGCCGTTGTCGACGTCCGGCGCGGAATAGACCGGTTTGGGCAGGTGCAGGGCCAGCTTGGCTGGCATGACCAGTTCGACATCGACGCGGCGGTTGGCGCGGCGGCCTTCTGCCGTGTCGTTCGTGGCGACGAAGCAGCGGGTGCAGTAGGTGGCTTTCATGATTTTGCGCGAAACACCTTCGGCCTTGAAGGCGTAAATGACGCTGATGGCGCGGGCTTTGGCGATTTCTCGGTTCTGTTCGCGGTCGCCAGAGCTGTCGGTGCGGCCACGGACATTGATGCGCTCGGCTTGTTTGGCCAGCGGCACGATTTCGGCAATGGCCTTGCGTCCGCGCGGCCCGAGACTGGCGGAATACACTGCGAAGGGAATGACACGTTGCACGGAGGCCAGTTCGGTGTCGAGCTTCAGTTTCGGCGAGGGTTTTCCACTGGCACCATTGGCCTGCGCCGGGGCTGTCGTTGCGGTGGGTGTCGTTTTGGCGGAGGTGGGGGCGGATGGTGTGGATGGTGCGGACTGGGCAGGGAGTTTGGCCGTCGGGGCTGCGGCGACCGGGGCGGGAGCTGGCGATGCTGGTTCAGGGCGCACCGGTGCGACGGTGGCTTGTGCCGCGCTGGCCGGTGTGTCTGCGGGGGATGGGCCGGGTGGCGGAGTGTGGGTGTTTTAGGCCAGTTGGGTGGCTGCCGGTTCGGCAGGTGAGGCGGCATTGCCCCCGGCTTTGGTCTGGGGTTTGGCCTGGGCATGGGGGGGGGATGCCGGAGCAGCCTGTTTTGAGGCCGTGCCGGTGAAGGTGAGGGCCCAGGCAACCGTGCCTGCCAGGGCCAGCGCGGCAAGCGAGCCCGCTAGCCGCAGACGAGGCAGGGTGGGGAGTTTCAGGGTGGATTGTTCCCGGGGCAGGGCCGGGGCGTCGGGTAGGCTGGCCATGGCCTGTTTGACGTGGCTGGCGTGAACCTGTTTGGCATCTTTGGCGCAGGCTGCCTGCAAGGAGAGATCGGCCAGCAGGTTGATCCGTTGCGCCCGGCCTTCGGAGGCGTGGCTGATGGCGTCAAGTGCCTTGTCGTCGAACAGCGGGCCGCCTTGCCAGCCCGAGGCACGCAGACGGTGGTCGATATAGGCGGCAACATCGTCGCGCGAGAAAGGGGTGAGCTCGAAGCGGTGGATCACGCGATCCTGCACCTGCCGCAGGCGGGGGTCGGTGAGCAGGGTGTCCAGCCCGGGTTGGCCCAGCAGCAGAATGTTGACCAGTTTGTGCTGTTCTGCTTCCAGATCGGAGAGCATGCGGATTTCTTCGAGCGATTCGGTCGGCAGGGTGTGCGCTTCGTCGATGACGAGCAGTATCCGTTTTCCGTCGGCATGCCGCTGCCGGAGCTGCCCTTGCAGCATGGCGAGTTTGCCATCCATCGTGTCGGGCAGGGAGTCCATGCCCAGTTCGCTGCCGATGGCATCGAGAATTTCGCCGCGACCGAGGCAGGGGTAGGCCAGGTAAAGTGCCTGGATGTCCTCGGGGAGCCGGGAAATCATCTGGCGTGCCATGAGCGTTTTTCCGCTGCCTGCACCGGCGATGACGATGCAGAGCCCTTCGTCGTGCGCGGCGACATGCAGCAGGGCGTCCAGATATTCTCCCTGGCGGTTGCCCGGGAAGAAGAAATCCGTATCGGGCCGAATCTGGAAGGGCGGGCGGGTCAGGCCGAAGTGCTGCAGGTGAGCGGCGGTGGTCATCAAGGGGCCTCTGTCAGGAAAGTCTGTCTGGAAGCAAGGGTGGGGCAGGAGAGGAAAGGGCCGGGTGTGACATTCGTCATGATTTTGCGAATTATGCCTTGAATTGAAGCCCGAATTCTGAATCTGGCTGTCAGGACAAGAGGGTGAAATCCCCTCGATTTTTTATCTACAGACGTTCATTCCGGCTCCATAATCCCCAAATGTACTTCTCTGGAGTGGATGATGATGCAATGGCGGAAGGTGGCGAATTGGATGTGGATGGCGATGCTGGCCATGATGTTGACGGCTTGTCTGGGGGGGGGCGCGGGGGAGACAGCCGGTTCTTCCGGTTCCGGGACGGGCCAGGCCGGGACGCCAACGGTGCAGCTGGTTTTGGTCGCGGCATTGCCTGCAAGTGGTTCGAATGCGATCAGCAAGGTCAATTCGGGAACCCCTATTTACGCGGTGGCGACGGTCAAGGATGGGCGGGGAGCACCGCTGGCAAACACGCTCGTCAGCTTTGTGGCAAAAGACGCTTTTGTAAGATTCAGCCCGGCTTCGGCTCAAGTCGCCACGGATAGCACGGGGGTGGCTTCGATCCAGGTGGATGCGGTCGGCTCGGACTCACTGGGTTCTACAGCGATCACGGCAACGGTCCAGATCAGCAGCAAGGCGGCAGATGGTACGATCAGCACACAAAGCCATGCCAGTTTGCCCGTGGCGGTGGATGTCAATACCTCAAGGGTGACGTTGGGCACGCTGAGTTTCGGGCAGGCCTCGATTTCATCTTATGGGACAACGGTGGTCAGCGTGCCGGTGCAGCTTGAGGGTGCACCCGCAGGGCCGCAGGTTTCCGTCAGCTTTTCCTCTCCTTGCATCTCTTCCGGCAAGGCGACAATCGACTCTCCGGTGAATGTGCTGAATGGCGTGGCGACCACGACCTACCGGGACCAGAATTGTGCATCCGGGACGGATGTCGTGACGGCAACAGCCAGCGGGGCTTCATCCAGCGGGACGCTGGCGGTCACCTTGCCGGCCGCCAATAATCTGCAATTCGTTTCCGTTGCCCCAACGCTGATTGGTATTCAGGGTGCTGGTTCTCTTCTGCCCCAGACGGCGACGGTCAAGTTCCGTGTGATTGACACGAATGGCAATGGGCGTCAGGGCGTGTCCGTCGATTTCAGCCTGCTGCCTTCAAATGGGACGGGCGGGGCCACGCTTTTCCCCAGTACGGCGACGAGCGATGCGCTGGGCGAGGTGTTGACCACGGTCAGTGCAGGAACGATTCCGACCCCGGTTTCGGTTCGGGCGAGCCTGGGCGGCACGACGGGGATCGTCAGTCAGTCCAGCCAGTTGTCGGTTTCAACGGGCTTGCCGGCTCAAAACGGCTTTTCACTCGCCCTCGAAACCGGCAATATCGAGGGCTGGTTGTACGATGGCGTGAGCACGGCATTGACGGTGACCGCTTCGGACCGGATGGGCAATCCAGCCCCGGATGGTACGGCGATCAATTTCATTGCAGAAGGTGGGCAGATCAGTCCTTCGTGCACTCTTTCTTCGGGACGCTGTTCGGTTTCTTTCCGCAGTGCCCAGTATCGGCCGCAAGGTGAGCTCACCAGCGCGCAATCACAGGGTGCTGTGGCCGCCGTGGATTCCAGTGGGGCGGCGATCACAGACAGCAGCGGGAATCCTCTGTTCGTTCAGAACGGTCGCGTCACGGTTCTGGCCTATGCCGTGGGCGAGATGAGTTTTCTGGATGCCAATGGCAATAATGTATTCGACGCCGGTGAGACTTTCTATGACTTGGGCGATCCTTTTGTAGATGCCAACGAGAATGGAAAGTGGGATTCGAGTCCGGTTCAGCCCGATTTGCGCGAACAGTATCTGAGCTTTGCGCCCGTTTCTTCGCCGGTGGCCTGTTTGACCCGTAACGTCAATGGCGGCACGGCGGCCCTGCCTGCGAATTACGCCAACGCACTGAGCCGGGAAAATACCTGTGGCGGGGCCTGGGGCAAGGCCTATGTACGGCGCAGCCGGGTTATCGTGCTGTCAGATTCTTATCCGAAATTGTCCCAGACCAGTTTTGCCATGAGTAGTGCCTGCACGCGGACATTCGGCTTCTGGCTGATGGACCGCAACAATAACCCGATGCCTTCGGGAACGCAGGTGAGTATCGGCACGAATACCGTGACTTTCACTGAACCGGCTTCCACGCCGTCGGCTGCAACGGTGGCGATAGGCTCGGGTTCACCGGTGGGTGATACGACGCATGCGGGGGGAAGCTGGGTGACGATGACGGTGGATGGCGGAACCAACTGCACGGGCACGGGAAGTTATCCGTCCGGCCCTGTGGAGATCCTGACCAAGACCCCGCTGGGGGGGCAGGCGTCGGTCAATGTCACGGTGAATTGAGCTTGCCCTGGCGAGGCCAGGGGCGTGTGAAGCACAGGCCGCGCAGGAAGGTGACGATCAATATCGCCATGCCTGCCGCGCCAAGCCATGCGCCAGCCAGGGAGCCAAACGCGAGAGCCCAGCCACCTGTCACCATCAATCCGGCGCGCAGCCCGGCTTGTCGACCGAGGCTGGCGCGCATCCGCTTGTGCCACTCGCCCTGCGGGCCGGGACGCAGCCAGACGGGCAGCAGCTGCGTGGCCGCACCGCTGACCAGTGGCAGCAAAAAGGCGAGAACGAAAGCAGCGATGCTGGCGCGACCGTTCAGCCCGGCCAGCATCGTTCCGCTGTGCGACAGGCCGAGGAGCAGCAGACCGATGAGCCCTGTGCCGGCCAGAATCAGGGAGATGGCTGCCCCGTGTATGCAGTTCGCACGGTTTTCTCCGGTGAGCCGCTGACGGTAATCCTCGTGCCAGTGCCACAGCATTCGCAGTGGCGCGATCAGGTAAAGAATGAGGCCTGCGAGACTGAGCGGGGGGAGCCAGGCCGCTGCGGCAGATAGCAGGAGCACTCCGGCGATGGCGTATTTCAGATCCTGTGTCAGGCGTTGCGCGGCCCGGGGGTCGGGCTGGCTGAGTGTGGTCGGCAGCAGGACTTGTAGTGTGCCGATGGCCGTCAGGCCAACAAAGCCCAGGAGGTTTAGATGAAGATGGAAAAGCCGCAGGGCGGGGTGTTGCGATGGCCACAGGGACATCAGGGGGACAGCCAGCAGGGCGAGGGTGAAACAGGCCAGGGCGGCGAGATACCAGTTTAGCCCGGGGTGTGCTCGCCCCACGGTGCGCCGTCGGCGGCCAAAGGCCCAGAGGAGCAGGGCAAGGGTGGCGGCGGAGGCCAGAAGGAAGGCGAGATGGCTGGCCGCGATGTAGGGCATGGCCCCCGTGAAACCGGCAATCAGGGCGGCGGCTCCCAGCCAGGCTGTGAGGGGAGCCAGACTCAGGCTGCGGGGTAGCGTGGCGTTACTGCGGGTGAGAACCGGCACGAAATAGGCCATGGCCGCGAGGATCAGCGGCAGGGCACCCAGCGCGAGTGCCAGGTGGGCCAGGGCTTGGGGCGGCACATCGGTGGTGAGTGCCAGCCCTCCCGCTGCTGCCATCATGAACAGCGCGTTGATGGCGAGCAGCGGCAGGAGGGACATGAGCGGGATTCTTGCGGGCGGGGCTTACTTCTTGACGAAGTCGATGACGATTTCGCCGGGAACGCGCTGCTGATAGAGGATTTCGACCTGTGCGCCGTAACGCTGGTTGAGCTGGTTGAGCAGGGGGATGGGGTCGTGGTCGTTGCAAAAACGCATGGTTTCGCCAGGCATCAGGGCATCGAGCGCGCCGAAGATGGCGGCGTGGCGGAAACGCTTGGCAATACCGCGCGCGTCAAAGGGGTAGATGGCGGAAGGGTCGGTGTGATTGCAGGCCATGATGGATCCTTGGTGGGTTGGAAAGGCGGAATTATGGCACATAAACCGCATTATTCGTGCATGTTATAGGGCCGGGTGGTTTGGGCTTACGCCAGTTCGATGTCGCAATCGCAGCCTGTGTCTGCGGCGATGCTCCGGCGGAAGCAGGCCGCAGCCGGGTGGCCCAGACAGGCAGGCAGCCAGGGGAGAAGGCTGCAAGGCTCGGTGAGCAGGCCGCAGACATAACGCATTTTGTCCGTTTGCCATTGCAAGGCGGCACAGGGTGCGCCTTTTTTGTCTTGCCGGAAAAGGAGCAGGCTGACCGGGCAGGGGCGCGCCGCGCAGCAGACGCCGCAGCCGTTGCAGGCCGCGCCCCGGGGGGGCTTGGGAGGCGCGTCGCGGTGCAGCAGGAGGGTTTTCAAGTCCGGGCGAAGATTTCTTTTGCCGCAGCAATGGTGCTGTCGATGTCGGCATCCGTATGGGCGGCCGAGACGAAGCCAGCTTCAAAGGCCGAAGGAGCGAGATAGTGGCCCGCATCCAGCATGGCGTGGAAAAAGCGGTTGAAGGCGTCTTTGTCGCAGCGCATGACTTCGGCGTAGTTGCCGGGGCAGGCCGCGCTGAAATAGAGGCCGAACATGCCGCCGACAGATTGGGCCGAAAAGGCGATGCCATGGGCTTTCGCGGCGGCGGTCAGGCCATCGCACAGGCGTTTTGTCTTTTCGGTGAGGCTTTCGTAGAAGCCCGGGGCTTGAATCAGCTTCAGTGTGGCCAGGCCCGCAGCGACGGACAGGGGGTTGCCCGAGAGGGTTCCGGCTTGATAGACGGGCCCGAGCGGGGCGATTTTTTCCATGATGTCGCGTCGGCCACCAAAAGCACCCAGCGGCATGCCGCCACCGATGACCTTGCCGAAGGTGGAGATGTCCGGCGTGATGCCGAACAGGCCTTGCGCGCTGCCCGGGGCGACGCGGAATCCGGTCATGACTTCGTCGAAAACAAGGAGCGCGCCATGCCGGGTGCAAAGCTCGCGCAGGGCTTTGAGAAAATCCGGGGTCGGTCGTATGAGGTTCATGTTGCCGGCGACGGGTTCGACGATGATGCAGGCTATTTTGTCGCCATGTCGGGCAAAGGCGTCGGCGAGTTGTTGCGGGTCGTTGTAGTCGAGCACCAGTGTGTGGTGGGCGAGATCGGCCGGTACGCCGCTGGAGGAGGGGTTGCCGAAGGTGAGCATGCCGCTGCCGGCTTTGACGAGGAGACTGTCGGAATGGCCGTGGTAGCAGCCTTCGAACTTGATGATGGCATCGCGGCCGGTGTAGCCACGGGCCAGGCGGATGGCACTCATGGTGGCTTCCGTTCCGGAGGAGACGAGGCGAACCATGTCGAGGCTGGGGACGAGCCGGATGAGTTCTTCGGCCAGTTCGACTTCACCTGCCGTCGGTGCGCCAAAGGAGAGGCCCTTGGCCGCCGCTGCCTGCACGGCGCGAATGACATCGGGATGGGCGTGGCCGACGATCAGCGGGCCCCAGGAGCCGACGTAATCCAGATATTCGTGGCCATCGACATCCCGGACGCGAGCCCCGGCACCGCTGCTGATGAAGCGCGGTGTGCCGCCGACAGAGCGGAAGGCGCGGACCGGCGAATTGACGCCGCCGGGAATGGTTTTCTGGGCATGGTCGAACAGGGTGTCGTTGCGGGTCATGATGTTCTCGGCAGGGAGGCAAAAAGTCGGGTGTAGGCGCGGGCGCGGCTGGTCACGTCATCCGCATCGAAGATGTCGCTGATGACGGCGAGGAGGTCGGCCCCGGCGGCGAGGGTTTGCGCGGCATTGTCCAGGGTGATGCCGCCAATGGCGGCGATGGGCAGGCCGAATTGCCGGGCTTCGCCCAGCAGGGTGAGCGGTGCTGCGGGTGCTCCTGGCTTGGTTCTGGACGGGTAGAGGCTGCCAAAGGCCAGGTAGCTGGCTCCGGCACGCGCGGCGGTTTCGGCGCGGGCGAGATCGGCGTAGCAGGAGACGCCAAGTATTTTTCCCGGCCCCAGGGCGGCCCGGGCGGCCAGAAGGTCGTTTTCGCCATCGTGGTCGTCCCGGCCAAGGTGAACGCCGTCGGCGCAGATTTCGAGAGCCAGCGGCAGGTCGTCATTGATGATGAGCCGCGCGTCATGGGCGTGGCATAGCCGCATCATTTCGGCGGCCTGCGCGCGGCGCAGGGGGGGCGGGGCATTTTTGTTGCGGTATTGCACCCAGCGGACGCCGCCTTGCAAGGCGGCTTCGACCCGGGCGGACAGGCGCGGCAGGATCGTGTCTTCAGGGGTGATGGCGTAGAGCCCGCGCAGCGGGGGGGCGGGCTCAGTTTCCGGTGTCATCTTCACTCTCGTGGCCATGTGCCCAGAAAAAGCGGTCGGGCAGGTATTGCCCCATGCCAGGCCGGAAACCGGCGGCCAGGGTGTGCCAGGTGTATTTCTGGCCAGCCTGTACGGCGTCGATGATGTCCATGCCGTGGGCAAGATTGGCCGCGATGGCGGATGCCAGTGTGCAGCCCGAGCCGTGGTAGCTGCCGGGCAGACGTTCCCAGCGGTCGCTGCGGATCACGCCTTGTCGACCGTAAAGTGTATTGATGACCTTGTCCGTGTTTTCGTGGGTTCCTGTCACGAGTACGTTCTCGCAGCCGGTTTCGGTCAGGTGGCGGGCGTAGAAGGCAAGCCCCGCAGGGGGGGCGGGGGAGGGGGGGTCTGTTTCCTCGTCGTATTTGTCTTCGTCGTCTTCCGCCATGACCTGTACCAGCCTGCGTGCTTCGAGGCTGTTGGGCGTCAGGAGGGTGGTTTGCGGGAGGAGAAGCTGAACCATGGCGGAGATCATGTCCTCGTCGGCCAGCGTATCGCCGCGACCGGAGGCGAGAACAGGGTCGAAAATCAGGGGGATGTCCGGATAATCGGCCACGATGCTGGCAATTGCCGCCACATTTTCGATGCTGCCCAGCATGCCCAGCTTGAAGGCAGCCACGGGCATGTCTTCGAGCAGGGTTCGCGCCTGGTCGATGATCCATTCGTCGTCCAGCGGGAGGACAGCATCGACCCCGGCTGTGTCCTGAACCGTCAGGGCGGTCATGACGCTGAGGGGGTGGCAGCCGAGTGCGGCCAGCGTTAGCAGGTCGGCCTGCATTCCTGCGCCACCCGTGGGATCGGAGGCTGCAAAGGTCAGGACGATGGGAAGGCGTTTCTCGGGGGTGTCCGCAGGCATGGTTTTCCGCCGCAAAACTTCGGACGCCGGATGTGGCCGGATCTTCGGTGCGGCAAGAGATTGCAAGGCAGGCATTCTAGCAGTCTGCCGGGCTTTCCCCGGGGGGGGCGTTACTGCTCACAGGGCAATCGCATTTGATTTTCGATGATGGATTGCGCCCGCCGGCAGGAGCCCGCAGGGCGGAGCCACCCGTAGAGGTTGGGCGAGTCCCGGCAGGGTTGAAAATGAAGCCACACGTCGGAGCATCGCGCAAAGGGGCGAAGGGCTTCGGGGTGAATAATGATTCGCCCCTACGGGGTGGGAAAATTTCAAATGCGATTGCCCTGTTACTGCTCAAATGTCATCCGGTAATGTCATTCAACAATGTCATCCTGTCATCCAATTGTGCTTAGAATCCTGAAGACTGCTATATTGGGTTGCGTTTCGGGACTGCCCGGAACAATTGGCCGAAACACAATGCACGGATCGCAATAATCAGCTGGATGAGGGGGCGCGGGTGAGCGAGACTGGAACCACCAATCTCAAGGGTATCAAGGTGATGGTAATCGACGATTCCAACACCATACGCAAGAGTGCCGAGATTTTTCTGACGCAGGCCGGTTGCCAGGTGCTTCTGGCCGAAGATGGCTTCGATGCGCTGGCCAAGATCGCCGACCATCAGCCGGATATCGTTTTCTGCGACATCATGATGCCGCGCCTCGATGGCTATCAGACCTGTTCGCTGATCAAGAAGAACGCCATGTTCAGCGCGACGCCCGTCATCATGCTCTCCTCCAAGGATGGCCTGTTCGACCGGGCGCGTGGCCGCATGGTGGGTTCGGAAGAATATCTGACCAAGCCCTTTACCAAGGATGGCCTGCTCAAGACCGTCGCCGCCCATGCTCACGCTGCGGGTACGCAGTAAATACAGGCAGCAGCCGATCTGCCAGGATTCAAGGAAGAAAGAATGCCCGTCAAGAAAATCATGGTGGTCGATGATTCGCCCACTGAACGTTTGGTGCTCACGGATCTTCTCACGCGCAATGGCTACGGTGTCGTGGCCGCTGATAGCGGTGAGCAGGCCATCATCCTGGCCAAACAGGAATTGCCCGATCTGATCCTGATGGACGTCGTCATGCCCGGCATGAATGGCTACCAGGCGACGCGCACCATCTCCCGCGAGGAGGCGACCCGTCATATCCCCATCATCATGTGTACCAGCAAGGATCAGGAAACCGACAAGATCTGGGGTATGCGCCAGGGGGCGCAAGGTTATCTCGTCAAACCCATCAATCCGGCTGAATTGCTGGCCAAGGTGGCGTCCATGGGTTGATCCGGGGGTGTTTCCCGTCGGCCCGATGCTGATATTTGAATGAACAGGAAGATCGTGCTCCATGGCCAAACGCATCAGTTTGCGTGAATTCCAGGCAGGACTGGTCGAGCGTCTGACTTCGGCGGCGCGTGGCGAGAATTCGACCGCACTGCTTGGTGTACAGACAGGTGGCGACCATTGGCTGCTGAATCTCTCCGATGCGGGGGAAATCATGCCCTTGCCTCCGCTGACCCCCGTGCCAAAGACGAAACACTGGTTTGTGGGGATGGCCAATATCCGGGGTGTGCTCTACGGCGTGGTGGATTTTTCGGCCTTTCTCGGAGGGGAAGCGACGCTGCGGAATCACGAAGCGCGCCTGTTGCTGGTGGGGGCGCGTCACGGGCTCAATTGCGCCTTGCTGGTTTCCCGGACGCTGGGCTTGAAAAACCCGGAAACCCTCGATGACCTGCCTGAGCCCGTGGAAAATCTTTCGGCTCCCTGGGCGGGCGAGACTTTGCGTGACAAACAGGGAACCCCCCCCTTGACCTGGCGCAGGCTGCTGATCAAGCCACTGCTGGGACATGCGGCCTTCCTGGATATCAGCCGCTGATTCCGGAGGCACTCTGCCCATGTTTACCGCCCTGACAAAACAGATTTGCGCCAGAACCAGCAAGAGGAACAAGAGGAATTTATGGCACTGAATTTCAAACTACCCTTTGCCAAAAAAACATCCGTGTCGGCCAGGGAAGTCGACCCGATGCAGGAAACCATCGTCATCGCCCCGCCCGCCCGGCCGACCCCGGCCCCGGCATCTTCCACAGTTTCGGCCTCGCCCGCCTCGTCTGCCGGGCGCAGACGCCTGCCTCTGATAGGCGAGCTGCCCGCCACCCGGCAACTTGCCATTCTCGGTACCTTGCTGTTTCTGCTGTTCGGCCTGGGCGGCGCATCCCTCTGGATCAGTGTGCGCGACGCAGGCCATGGGCTGGCTTATATCAGTGCTGCCGGGCAGTTACGCACCTCGCTGCAGCAGCTCGCCCGTTCCACGCCGACGGCCCTGCAGGGAAATGCGGCGGCCTTCAAGGATATCAACGCTTCCCGTGACAGGATCAATCAACTCCTGGATACCCTGACCAATGGCGGCGAAGTTGGCTCGGTTTCTGTTTCTGCCACCTCCGAGCAGACTCGTCCGGCACTTCAGGAAGTCACAGCGCGCTGGGCGATCGACAACAAGAACCTCGAGCAGCTTCAGGCCCAGGAAAAGGGGCTGCTTGCCATGGGGCAGGCGGTCAGCCTGGTTAACCAGAAAAGTTCATCCCTGTTTGCCCTTCTGGACGAGCTGGCCGCATCGCGCGTGGCGGCGGGGGGGGCGGATGCGGCGGCAGCCAACCAGCTGGCCTTGCTCGGGCAGCGCATTGTCCGGACAGCAGGCATCCTGACGGCCGCCGAAGCCCCGGGGGCCGAGGAAGTCGAGCAGCTCCGCAAGGATATCGACGTCTTCCGCGACTTGCTGGCCGCATTGACGCACGGAAATGACGCCTTGCGTATCGTGGCGGTGCATGAACCTGCCGCGCGCGAAAAATTGACTGGCATCGAAACCCTGTTCATGCCTCAGCACACGGCACTGACGGCGGTGCTGGCCAACCAGAAGAAAATGTCGCTTGCCCGGCAGGCCGGGGTGAGCCTGCTCAAGGACAGCCCGATGCTGCAGATGGATTCCGACAAACTGTTCGAAGCCTATGCCAAGGAGGCTGCCGAACTTTCGCTCAATCGTGCGGTTACCCCCGTCATCGTGACCACCCTGCTCGCAGTAGTCGTGCTGTTGCTGATGGCCAAGGTCTTCAATGACGAATCCGCCACGCGAAACGAGGAATCCGAACGTCAGCGTATCGAGGCTGATCGCCAGCGGCGCGAGGCAGAGGCTTCCAAGGATGCGACGCAGGAGGCCATTTTGCGCCTGATGAACGAGATGGGCGATCTGGCCGATGGTGACTTGACCGTGCGGGCAACGGTGACGGAAAACATCACCGGGGCCATTGCCGATTCGGTCAATTACACCATTGAAGAATTGTCCGTGCTGGTCAAACGCATCAATGAAACCGCCAGCCGCGTTGCCACGGCTTCGGAAAACGCGCAGAACACATCGGTGCGTCTGCTGGAGGCGACAGAAACCCAGTCGCACCAGATTACCGAGGCGGGTGATTCCGTCCTGGGCATGGCGCAGTCCATGGGGGATGTTTCCGCGCACGCGCTGGAATCCGCCCGCGTGGCCCGCCACTCGCTGGATGCCGCGCAAAAGGGCTCGGAGGCGGTGACCAACTCGATCAAGGGCATGAACGAAATCCGCGAGCAGATTCAGGAAACCTCCAAACGTATCAAGCGGCTGGGTGAGTCTTCCCAGGAGATCGGCGAAATCGTCGAACTGATTTCGGACATTACCGAACAGACCAACGTGCTGGCTTTGAATGCCGCCATTCAGGCTGCCTCCGCCGGTGAAGCCGGCCGGGGCTTCTCGGTGGTGGCAGAAGAAGTGCAGCGACTGGCCGAGCGATCCGGCGAGGCGACCAAGCAGATTGCCGCGATCGTGAAAACCATTCAGACCGACACGCATGACGCCGTGCTGGCCATGGAGTATTCGACGCGCAACGTGGTCGATGGCGCGCGCCTCTCCGATGCGGCGGGCCAGGCCTTGCAGGAAATTTCCTCGGTGTCGAGCAATCTGGCCCAGCTCATCGAAAACATTTCGAGCGACACACAGCATCAGGCCGATTCCGCCCGCCAGGTGGCTGAAAGCATGCAAACGATTCTGCATATCACGGAACAGACCACGGACGGCACGAAGCAGACCGCCACCTCCATTAGCGAACTCTCGACGCTGGCGGGTGAGCTGAAGGCTTCGGTAGCCGGCTTCAAGGTTTGATCTCTTCTTTGAATTTTTCGCGCACGGTTCCGCATGAATAATCCCGTCGAATTCGATATCGGCCCCCTGACCTGGGTCAAGGGCGAAATTGACCAGGCACTTCATCGTGCCGGCGAGGCCCTGAAACAGGCGGCGGATCCTGCCCAGCTCAAGGCAGCACTGAATCATCTGCATCAGGCGCGTGGCGCGCTCACCATCGTCGGACTAGGCGGCGTGACGCGCCTGGCCGAATCGCTCGAACAGCTTTTGACCCAGCTGACAGAAGGCAAACTGGCGTTTTCAGCCGAAATCGAATCCGGCTGCCACCGCGCACTGGCGACGATCAGTGCTTATCTCGACGAGCTGCTTGGTGGTGTGCCGGATCAATCCCTGCGTCTGTGGCCGGTTTATCGCGAGCTGGGAGAATGGATGGGGACGACGGTGCTGCCTGCCGATCTTTTCTTTCCCGACCCCGCCTTACGCCCGCCGCGACGTGAAAAAGAGGCGACACCGCTCGCCCCCGCTGCTCTGGCAGCGCGTCTGAAGGCCGCTCGCCTGGGTTTTCAGCGTGGCCTGCTGAAGTGGCTCAAGGGGGATGCCAAGGGGCTGACGGAAATGCGTAACTCGATGGCTGTCATCGAGTTCACCCAGCAACAGCCCGCAGAACGCGCTTTCTGGTGGAGCGCGCTGGCCTTTCTGGATGCCCTGATCGGTGGGGGTGTGCCGGTCGATCCGGGTGTCAAGAAACTCTGCGGGCGAATCGACGCACAGATTGCCCGCTTGCTGGAAGGCTCCACTCAGGTTGCGGAAAGACTGCAACGCGATGTGCTGTACTACGTTGCCATTTCGACGACGCGCACCGATCACCTGGCCTGTGTCCGGGCGGCGTACCGTCTGGAAGACCTCATTCCCGATCCCGCCCATGCCGTCGTGGTCATCGCGACACCGCAGGTGACGCAGTTACGTGCACTGCGGGAAACGCTCGAAGCTGCCAAGGAAGACTGGAATCGTTATACCGGCCGGATTCCTTCCGCGCTGGCGCAATTCCAGACTCAGGCCCGGCAACTGGCTGAACAGGGGCAGGCCGTCGGCCAGATGGATCTCGCCCGCCTGACCGGCAGCATCCAGGCCGTCGCCAACATGCTGGTCAATCAGTCACAAACCGAGGCCAGCGATTCTCTGGCACTGGAAGTCGCGACTTCCTTGCTGCTCGTGGAAAATGCGCTGGATCGTTTCGCTCAGCTGGGTGTGGATTTCGCCCACCAGGTCGATCTCATGACCGGACGGCTGAATCTGCTGCTCAAGGGCGAGCCGCTGGCTGCGATGGAATTGCCCCAGCTCGACGAAATTTCCCGCAAGGCGCAGGAACGTCTGCTGATGAACCAGGTGGTGCGCGAGATTCTGGGCAATCTGTCCAATGTCGAGCAAAAACTGGACAACTTCTTCCGTGATCCGGCCGCGCATGCCGATGCGCTGGCGACGCTCAAGGGGCCGCTCAACCAGACGGCGGGTGCGCTGACCATCCTGGGCGAGCCTCGCGCGGTGGAAATCCTGCGTGAATGTGAACGGCAGATTGCCGGGTTTACCGCCTCGGGGGCGGATTCCGACAAAGCGGCTTTCGAAGATGTCGCCAACAAACTTTCTGCCCTGGGCTTTTTCGTCGAACAGTTGCGCCATGGCCCGGCAGACATCGACAGCATTCTTCAGCCGCGCCAGCCGATACCCGATGCGCCAGACACTGCTGCTGTCGTCGATCTTCCCCCCGCATCGCCCGCTCCGCAGATTTCCGTGCCTGCCGTGGTGTCCGCGCCGGAACCCTCCCCGGCCAGCGAGAGCGAGGGTGCGGATGCCCTCGTCGCCGAGCATGTTGCCGCCCATATTGCCGATCTGACACCAGCCGGTCATGAATTGCATGACGCCCCCGGTAGCCAGCCTGTCGTGCCGCCGCCCGTGCAACCCCCTTCGCCCGAAGCCGCCCGGCTGGCTGAAGCCAGCAGTGATGCCGTCGATGCGGAATTGCTGGAAATTTTCCTCGAAGAAGCACATGAGGTTCTGGCAACCATCACCGAACATTTGCCGCTGCTTGCCCAGCAGCCGAATGACCACGAATTACAGACCGTCGTCCGTCGTGCTTTCCATACCCTCAAGGGCAGTGGACGCATGGTCAATCTGACTGACCTGGGTGAAGCGGCCTGGTCGGTCGAGCAGCTCATGAACCAGTGGCTCAAACTGAACCAGTCCGTGACGGACGATCTGCAAACGGTGTTGCAGATGGCCCGCCGCCTGTTTTCAGACTGGGTGGGGCGGCTGGAATCGCACGAGCCGCCGCCTGTTCCCCAGTCTCCCGAAGTGCAGGCCTTGCACACTGCCTGCGAGCAGCTCATGCGCGGTGAAGCTTTGCAGCCACCCGCCGCAGAATCGCCGCTGGCTCTGCCGGAAGCCCCTTCCTCCGTGTCTTCGCCCGAGCCAGCATCGCTTCCGGTGGCAGAATCTGCCGACATCGTTGAGCCGTTGGCTGGAGCTGGAGCTGGAGCTGGAGCACTCGCAGCGGAAATCACAGCGGACGTGCCACCTGCGGATGATATTGCGCCGGAGGTTGAAGAGGCTGCGGAGCTTGCACCGCCTTCTGTGGAAGCTCCGGCAGACGCTCCGGTGCTTGCTCCGGCAACAACGGACGACATCATCATCGGTGATCTGGCTTTGTCGCCGCTGGTGTATGACATCTACCTGGCCGAGTCGCGCGATCACATGGCCGTGCTCGATGCACAGCTGCCCTTGTTGAAGGAGGCGACTCCCAGCCGGGAAATTTTGCGGGCGATTCATACCCTGGCGGGGGTTTCCGGCACGGTTGGCGTGAAAAGCGTCAATCGTCTGGGCAAGGCACTGGAACATGCGCTGGAACGCTTCACCCAGGATAGCTCCCTGCTCGATGCCGCGCAGCAGGCTTTGGTCGCAAAAACACTCTCCGCCCTCCGTGAGATGGTTGATGATGTGACCGGGCGGCGTATGCCGGAGATGGACGAGGCACTGTTCGCCAGCCTGGAAAGCCTGACGCCCGGGCTGGCCGAACAAGCCGCGGCCGCCATGCCTGAGCCTGCTGCAGCATCCGGGGTCGCCGCAGAGCCGCTGCCGCAGGCAGAAATGCCCGTCCCCGCCCTGGCAGGGGATGGGGATGCGCCCTTTGTCGACCAGCGTCGCAAGTTGCGGATTCATGACGACGTCGATCGCCAGCTTTTACCCATCTTCCTTGAAGAAGGGGGTGACCTGCTGCGTGAAATCGGTGCAGAGCTTCGCTTGTGGCGCAGCACACCCGAAGATGTTGCCATCGGGCAACATCTGCAACGCCTGCTTCATACGCTCAAAGGGAGTGCGCGTATGGCGGGGGCCATGCGTATGGGCGAGCTAGTCCATGGTATCGAGACACGAATCGTTCAGGCGACACGGCATGGCGCGGCACCCGTGCCGGCTTTCCTTGACGACCTCGATAGTTTCTTCGATCGTGCCTTGTCCATGCTGGATGATCTGGTGCGTATTGATCGCGGCGAAACTGTCGTGGAAGAAGCTCATCCTGCCGATCAGCCTGTTTTGGCAGGGGATGCCGCTGAAGCGATGCCGGAAGCAGAATCAGCTCCGGCTACGGCGGGAGATGCTGCCATGGCAGCCGCTCCTGTTGTACCGAAGGCGGCAGAGCCTGCCGAGGCCCACGAAGCCTCCAGCAGCCGCGCCCAGTTGCGCGTTCGCGCCGAGCTGATCGACGATCTCATCAACGAAGCGGGCGAAATGGCCATCGCACGGGGCCGTGTCGAAGCCGAAATGCGTTCCTTCAAGGGCTCGTTGCTCGACCTGACTGAAAACGTCATTCGTCTGCGCCAGCAACTGCGCGAAATCGAAATCCAGGCCGAAACCCAGATGCAGTCGCAGATGAGCCAGCTCCAGGAGGTTCATCAGGATTTCGATCCGCTGGAAATGGACCGTTTCACGCGCTTCCAGGAACTCACGCGGATGATGGCAGAGAGCGTCAATGACGTGACGACCCTGCAACATAACCTGCTGCGTAGCGTCGATAACGCCAGCGCGGCCCTGACGGCCCAGTCGCGTCTGAACCGCGATTTGTCGCAAGCCCTGATGGGGGTTCGCATGGTGCCGTTCAGTTCCGTGGCCGACAGGCTTTATCGCGTCGTGCGCCAGACGGCCAAGGAGCTCGACAAGCGCGTCAATCTCGACATCATCGGCGGCCAGGTTGAACTGGATCGCTCGGTGCTGGAAAAAATGATCGGGCCGATCGAGCATCTGTTGCGTAATTCCGTTGCTCATGGCATCGAAAGCCGGGATGACCGCCGGCAGGCAGGCAAGCCGGAAATTGGCGAAATCACCGTAACGCTGGTGCAGCAGGGCAACGAAATTTTCATCGAGATTGCCGACAACGGTGCGGGTTTCAACTACGATCGCATTCGCGCCAAGGCCATCGAGCAGGGGCTGCTCGATTCCGGTGAGCCGGCGGACGAGCATCGGCTGATGCAGTTTGTTTTCCTGCCCGGATTCAGTACTGCCAAACAGGTTAGCGAAATTGCCGGGCGTGGTGTTGGCATGGATGTTGTCAAGACCGAGGCTGTCAGCCTGGGCGGGCACGTCGAGGCCCAGTCGAAAACCGGCCAGGGAACGCGTTTCCGCATCTTTTTGCCGCTCACGCTGGCCGTCACCCAGGCCGTACTGGTGCGCTCGGGTAACCATACCTTCGCCCTGCCTTCCACCATGGTTGAGCAGGTCATGGAGCTTCGCCCCGAAGCCGTGGAAAAAATCCGCGCGGCGGGTGGAACCGACTGGCTGGATGTGCATTACCCCTGGTTTTATCTGGCCCATCTGCTCGAAGAAACCACAGAACCCCCGCAGCCCGCCCGGCGTCACTGGGTTTTGCTCCTCAAGGGGGCGGATCGTCGCATCGCACTTGAAGTCGACGGGCTGGTCGGTAATCAGGAAGTCGTCGTCAAGAACATTGGCCCGCAGCTTGCCCGTGTGTCCGGGATTGCCGGGGCGACGGTGCTCAATGATGGCGAAATTGCCCTGATTCTCAGCCCGCTGGTGCTGGCTAGCCATGCCGCCCGGGCGGCTGCAGTCGCCGAGGCTGCCGCGTCGTCGTCTGCCCGGCCGGCCGCATCGCCGGTTTCTTCGGTCACGCCTACTATCATGGTCGTCGACGATTCCCTGACTGTCCGCAAGATCACGGGCCGCCTGCTGGCGCGCGAAGGTTATCAGGTCGTCACAGCCAAGGACGGGGTCGATGCCCTCGAACAGCTGCTCGAATTCGTCCCGACGGCCATGCTGGTCGACATCGAAATGCCGCGCATGGATGGTTTCGAGCTGACCCGCAATGTCCGCAGTGACCCGCGTCTGAAGAATGTGCCCATCGTCATGATTACCTCACGTATCGCGGATAAACACCGTAATTACGCGCAGGAAATGGGTGTCAGCGAATACCTGGGCAAGCCCTACGACGAAGAGGTTTTGCTGGGCTTGCTGCGGGGGTACGCGCAGAAGTCCGGGATGCACTGAAGACTGGGTGCGTGCTGATTGATTCGAAACCGTCGTTCCGGCGAAGGCTGGAATACGGAAAATCAAGGCACTGGGCCCCGGCTTTCGCCGGGGTGACGGATCAATCAGTGTTTCCCCGTGGGCACCTGCGGGCACCTTCGCCAGGGTGAGGGGTTACTGAACCTTCTTCACGAATTCCGACTTGAGGCTCATCGCACCGATACCGTCGATTTTGCACTCGATGTCGTGATCGCCTTCGACGAGACGGATGTTCCTGACCTTGGTGCCGACCTTGACGACCAGCGAGGAACCTTTGACCTTGAGATCCTTGATGACAGTCACGCTGTCGCCGTCCTGCAGGGCGTTGCCGACGGCATCCTTGATGATGCGGGTTTCCTGTGCGGCATCGGTGGCAACGTCGGCAAGGGCTGACCATTCATGCGCGCATTCCGGGCAGATCACGAGGCCGTTATCTTCGTAAGTGTAGGCAGACTGGCATTTCGGGCAGGCGGGTAGGGAGCTCATGGGGTATTTTCCGGGAACAAAAGGGTATCTAAAAAGGGGCATTTTACTGTGCTTGCTGCGGTCGGCTTGAGCCGGATCAATCGCAGGTTTGAACGGATGCGCGTATACTTGCGGCTCTTTTTTGGGAGCCTGTCTCGATATGTCTGCCCAGACCGCCATGGAACTCGTCTGTCCCGCCGGTAGCCTGCCGGCGCTGAAGGCCGCCATTGATCATGGGGCCGATTGCGTTTATCTCGGTTTCCGTGATGACACCAATGCGCGGAATTTCAATGGCCTCAATTTCGACGACAAGGCACTGGCCGAAGGCTTGCGTTACGCGCATGACCGTCGCCGCAAGGTGCTGCTGGCCTTGAATACCTACCCGCAGGCCGATAACTGGACGCGCTGGACGGGAGCCGTGGATCGCGCTGCACAGGCAGGGATCGACGCCATCATCCTGGCAGACCCCGGTTTGATGGCCTACGCGCGGCGCACCTGGCCGGAGTTGCGCCTGCATCTGTCGGTGCAGGGTTCGGCGACGAGCTATGAGGCCATCAATTTTTATCGTGAGCGATTCGGCGTTCAGCGTGCCGTGTTGCCGCGTGTGCTGTCCATGGCGCAGGTGGCTCAGGTGGTGGCCAATACCGATGTCGAGATCGAAGTCTTCGGTTTTGGCGGCTTGTGTGTGATGGTCGAGGGGCGTTGCTCATTGTCGGCTTACACCACAGGGACTTCGCCCAACTGTAACGGGGCCTGTTCGCCCGCCAAAAGTGTGCGCTGGGAGCAGACCGATGCCGGGATGGAGACGCGGCTGAACGGAATTCTCATCGACCGTTATGCCGACGGCGAACGCGCCGGTTATCCGACCTTGTGCAAGGGGCGTTTTGCCGTCGAGGAAGAAACCTATTACGCCATGGAAGAACCGACCAGCCTGAATACGCTGGAACTATTGCCGGAATTGCTGAGAACCGGTGTGCGCGCCATCAAGATCGAGGGACGCCAGCGCAGCCCGGCCTATGTGGGGCAGGTGACGCAGGTCTGGCGTGAGGCTATCGACCAGTGCCAGCGGGATCCGGCGCATTTTGCCGTCAAGCCTGCCTGGCTGAATGAATTGAACAAGGTTTCCGAAGGCCAGACCAGCACGCTGGGGGCCTACAACCGTCCGTGGAAGTGAAGTCATGAAGTTGTCCCTGGGCCCCATTCTTACTTACTGGCCGCGCGATCAGGTTTTCGCGTTTTACGAAGAAATGGCGAAACAGCCGGTCGATATCGTCTATCTGGGCGAAACCGTCTGCTCGCGCCGCCATGAATTGCGCCTCGATGACTGGCTCGATGTGGCCAGAAAACTGGCCGTGGCAGGTAAATCTGTCGTGTTGTCCACGCTGACGCTGATCGAATCCGAGTCCGACCTCAAAATGCTGCGAAAAATTGTCGGCAATGGCGATTTTTCGGTAGAAGCCAACGATATGGGGGCAGTGAATCTTCTGTCCGCGCAGAAAATCCCTTTCGTCGCCGGGCCCACTCTCAATGTGTTCAATGGCGAGACGCTGGGCATCTTGCATGAGGCCGGGGCGATGCGCTGGGTGATGCCTCCCGAACTCAGTGCCGGGACATTATCTTCCCTGCAAAATCAAGCTCCGCCGGGGCTTGAAACAGAAGTATTTGCTCACGGGCGTCTACCGCTGGCTTTTTCGGCCCGTTGTTTCACGGCGCGTCGTTTCAATCTGCAGAAGGATACCTGCGAATTCCGGTGTATCGAGTTTCCGGATGGCATGGCACTGAAAACGCGCGAAGGCGAAGCCTTCCTGACGCTCAACGGAACGCAGACCCAGTCTTCCAGAACCTACGATCTGTTGCTTGAACTGCCCCGCCTGCGGGAAATGAAGGTGGCTGTGGCGCGTATCAGCCCGGATTCTCTTCATACCGCTGCCGTCATCGGACAATACCGGGGCTGCCTTGAGGGGGATCTGACGCCGCAGGCGGCCTGGCAGGCCACGCGTGATCTGCTGGCAGGGGAAACCTGTAACGGCTTCTGGCATGGCCGTCCTGGCCTGGATCAGGTCATGCCTGCTTGATGAAAGAGAAACGATGAACCTGCCCGATTTCACCTTGCCCGCCCCCGTTGCCCGGCTCGGAGCGCGCCTGCCGCAATTGCCGCCCACCCTGCTGCTGACGACCACGCTGAATCTCGCGCTGGATCGCCTGCTGCCGCGCGAGCCGCTGGAACCACTGACAGGCAAGCGGTTGATGATTCATGTCCGTGATGCTGGTTTGTCGCTGCGTTTCAGCATGGGGCGGCGCAATTTTCACCCCAGTTTCGACCCCCGGACACCCGACCTGACGATCACGGCGCGGGCACGGGACTTCCTTGCCCTGATGGCGCGCGAAGAAGATGCGGATTCCCTGTTCTTCAGCCGTCGCCTTTTGATGGAAGGAGATACCGAGCTGGGGCTGCTGGTGAAAAACACTCTGGATACCGTCGAATTGCCACCGCTGGACTTGCGGCGGCTTTCTCCTGCCCAGGCCGTACAGCAGTTGCGTGCCTTTATCAGTCGTGCGGTGAGCCTGCGTCAGGCGGATGTCTCCTCGCGCTGACACCCCGTCCAGGCATCACCCCCTGTCGCATCTGCCGCTGCATCTGGCAGCGGCCTACACGCTGCTGGTGATCTACGCCAGCCTGCATCCCTTCACCGGCTGGCGTGACGGGGGCGTCGATCCCTGGGCTTTCCTGTCTGCCCCCTGGCCGCGTTACTGGACGTTTTTTGATCTGGCCAGTAACGTCCTGGGGTATTTTCCGCTGGGGTTTGTCTGGGTTCCCGCGCTGAGGGAACGCCTGGGGCGTCCGGCTGCGTTTCTGGGAGCCTTGCTGCTGGCTTCGGTTTTGAGCCTGGCACTTGAGATGCTCCAGAACTATCTGCCCAGTCGCGTCGCCTCCAATGTCGATTTCATGACCAATTGCGCCGGGGCTCTTCTGGGGTGCATCGTCGGCACACTTTGGGGCGGGGCACTCCTGGACGGTGGGCGTCTGCATGCCCTGGTTCATCGCTATACCGGTGTGGACAGCGTCGGGCACATGGGCCTGATCCTGGTCGGACTATGGTTGATGACCCAGCTCAATCCGGAAACCCTGCTGTTTGGCAACGGCGATATCCGGGGCTGGCTGATCGAGTTCGGCGTTCTTGACCCCCAGACCTTCGTCGTCGACGATTTCCCCTGGGTGGAAGCCGCAGTGACCGCCAGCAATACCCTGGCCCTGGGCCTGTTATGCCGTTGCTTTTTACGGCGTCATCCGCGCGAAATCCTCATCCTGCTGATCGTCGCGGCCATGCTGCTCAGGACCCTTTCCTTTTTGCTTTTGACTGGCAATGCCGGTCTGGCCTGGGCTACGGATGGCGCGGTACTGGGCCTGGGGCTGGGCATCATGCTTTGGCTACCGCTTGGCCTGCTGCCGCCTTTTATTTGCCAGGTGTTGGCGGCACTGATACTGATGATTGCAACCACCCTGGTTAACCTGGCCCCGCAGAACCCTTATCTGAGCGTCATCCTGCAAGTCTGGCATCAGGGGCATTTCCTGAATTTCAATGGCTTGACCCGAGTGGTATCCACACTCTGGCCATTTCTGGTTCTGCCCTGGCTCATGCTCCCGCGCAAACAAACGGTCGGCGGCTTGAACTGATCGGTGAACGTGGTTATAATCGCGCCCTTTCACCGTACCTGCTGGAATAACACACATGGCAAATAGCGCACAAGCGCGCAAGCGCGCCCGTCAGTCAGTCAAGCAGCGAGCCCATAACATGAGCCTGCGCTCGACCCTTCGCACGGCGATCAAGAAAGTGCAAAAGGCAATTCTTGGTGGCGACAAGACCGCCGCGCAGGCTGTTTTCAAGGATTCGATGAGCACCATCGACAGCATCGCCGACAAGAAAATCATCCACAAGAACAAGGCCGCGCGTCACAAGAGCCGTTTGTCAGCCGCCATCAAGGCACTCTGATCCGCGTCTGGCTTGCTGAAGTGCTGAAACATTGAAGCGTTGAAGCGTTGATGTGTTGATGCACTGATTTCCGGTATCGATACGAGGCTGTTTTCTCGGTGCGATATTGGCATGGCATGGTCGCTAGGCCGCAAGGTGGCCCGGTAGCCCGGCCTGATAGCCCGGTATGTATTTCACGGCGGCGCAAGCCGCCGTCGCCGTTTGTTCCTGTCGTTGCTTGTTGTCATTTCTCCGCGCCACGGGTTGCGGCGAAATTTTTGCATTGCTGCTGGCTGGATGCCTGCAAGGGAGTGCTCCGTCATGACGCACCTGATGAATGTTTATGCCCGCCAGCCGGTGGCTTTTACCCACGGTGTGGGGGCGCGCCTGTACGATGAGGCAGGGCGTTGCTACCTCGATGCCTTGTCGGGTATCGCCGTCAATACGCTAGGGCATGCCCACCCGCGTATCGTCAAGACCTTGTCGGAACAGGCCGCTCGCCTGATCCACACTTCCAATCTGTATCGGGTGCGGGAGCAGGAACGCCTGTCGGACGAGCTGGCCAGGCTGTCTGGCATGGCAGAGGTTTTCTTCTGTAATTCCGGTTGCGAAGCCAACGAAGCTGCGATCAAACTTGCGCGTTTTTACGGCCACACCCGGGGCGTCGAGCAGCCTGCGATCATCGTTATGGAAAAGGCTTTCCATGGCCGGACTCTGGCGACACTGTCGGCCACGGGCAATCGCAAGGTGCAGGCAGGTTTCGAGCCGCTGGTGACGGGTTTCATCCGGGTTCCCTACGATGACCTCGAAGCCGTGGAAGCGGTGGCGCGACACAACAGTAATGTGGTTGCCGTCCTGTTCGAACCTGTTCAGGGGGAAGGCGGTATCCGGTTTGCACATGCCGAATACATGCGCGGCCTGCACAGGATCTGTGCGGAGAACAACTGGCTGTTCATGGTGGACGAAGTGCAGTGCGGCATCGGCCGTACCGGTCGCTGGTTTGCCCATCAGGCAGCTGACATCCTTCCGGATGTGATGACACTGGCCAAGGGCCTGGGCTCGGGTGTGCCGGTCGGAGCCTGTCTTGCGGCGGGCAGGGCGGCCGGTGTTTTTAACCCCGGCAACCATGGCTCGACCTTCGGCGGCAATCCGCTGGCCTGTGCCGCTGCTCTGACCACGCTGGAAGTCATCGGGCAGGAGGGCCTGCTGGCCCGTGCGACATCTCTGGGCGAAAAAATCCGCAGCGGCCTGGGGGCAGCACTGGACGGGGTCGCCGCTGTGACTTCCATCCGGGGCGAAGGATTGATGATCGGTGTCGAACTCGATCGCAACTGCGGCGAGCTGGTGGCCCGCGCGCTGGATGCCGGTCTTTTGATCAATGTCACCGCCGACAAGGTGGTGCGGCTGCTGCCGTCGCTGACTTTCAGCGATGCCGAAGCGGAAGAGCTGGTGACGCTTTTGTCCCGGTTGATACGCGAGTTTGTGGCAGCCTAGTCAGCTTGTCCCGGCATGTCGCAACAGACATGCCGCAGCTGGCCGAACGGGTGAGCAAGAACATGACTCAAGTCAGACATTTTCTGCAGTTCAAGGATTTCAGCCGCGCTGAATACGATTATCTGTTTCAGCGCACACACATCATCAAGCAGCAGTTCAAGGCTTATCACCGCTACTGGCCACTGGCAGACCGTACGCTGGTGATGATCTTCGAGAAGGCCAGCACACGCACCCGTTTGTCTTTCGAGGCAGGCATGCAGCAACTGGGTGGCAGCGCGATTTATCTCAATACGCGCGATTCCCAGCTGGGGCGTGGCGAGCCGGTGGAGGATGCCGCACAGGTCATTTCGCGCATGAGCGATCTGGTCATGATCCGCACCTTCGAGCAGGACATCATCGAGCGGTTCGCCGCCAATTCGCGTGTGCCGGTCATCAACGGCCTGACCAACGAATACCACCCCTGCCAGATACTCGCCGACATCTACACCTATATCGAACATCGCGGCTCCATCGTCGGAAAGACCGTCGCCTGGATCGGTGATTCGAACAATGTCTGCAATACCTGGCTGCAGGCGGCCGAGGTCTTTGGCTTCAATGTGCATGTCTCGACGCCACCGGGTTATGAAGTCGAGCCCGAACGCGCGGGTCTTTATGGCACGGACAACTACGAGCAGTTTGCCGACCCGCTGGAGGCCGTGCGTGGCGCGGACCTCGTGACGACGGATGTCTGGACCAGTATGGGCTTCGAGGCAGAAAACGAAGAGCGTCTGCGTGATTTCGAAGACTGGCAGGTCGATGCCGAAATGATGCGCGAGGCGAAGCCGGACGCCCTGTTCATGCACTGTCTGCCCGCGCATCGCGGCGAAGAAGTCGCCGCCGAAGTGATCGACGGCCCGCAAAGCGTGGTCTGGGATGAAGCCGAGAACCGGCTTCACGCACAAAAGGCATTGATGGAATTTTTGTTGCTAGGTCGGGTTGACTGATCTGGCGTGGTTTTGTTTTTAATATTGAGCGGAAAGCAGCAATGAGCGATATCAAAAAA
>CAZFPI010000001.1:57658-72385 GCA_964521075.1 uncultured Sterolibacterium sp. | reverse complement strand
TCAGCCAGTAACGCATGTTTCCCCTAGACCTCGATCTTCCTGACGAACATTTGAATCCGTAATTATCTTCGTAATTTGCAGGCTTGCCTGCTTTCAGACGGGCTTTATGGGCTGGCGTTTGAGCCCAATTGCAGTTTCTGCAACTTCCAGAATAAATAAAAAAGCCGCTCGCCCAAAAAGGGGAGCGGCTTCGGTGCTACACGATATTACACGGACATCCGGAAGGGCCAGTGAAGCCTGGCCCTTCCGGCGGGTGCATCACTCATCCGGCCAGCAAACCGGGCCAATGGCGTGATACCCCGGAGCGCACTTCACGTAGCACAGTGCAGCATCCTCTTCCAGCCCTGCCGGGCAGACATGCACCGGGCGGCCGACGCCACGGCCATAGGAGAGTGCATCGTTCGTCCAGCAGACCGGGCCGACGCCATGGTAGCCACTGTTACACACCGGGTAGCACAGGCCATCTTGCAGTTCCTGCCCTGCGCCGCAAACCTGCTGCGGAACCGTACCGACACCACGGCCGTAGGAATCCGGCTGGTTGTTCCAGCAGACCGGGCCCACGCCATGGTAGCCGCTGCTACATACTGTGTAGCACAGACCGGCATCGTATTCCTTGCCCGAGGGGCAGGCGTGCGTGAAGATGTTCGTCGGGATCGTGCCTGCGCCACGGCCATAGGAAGCCGGCTGGTTGTTCCAGCAGACCGGGCCCACGCCATGGTAGCCGCTGTTACACACTGGATAGCACAGACCGGCATCCATTTCCTTGCCAGAACCACAGGTCGAACCCGGGATCGTGCCCGCACCGCGGCCATAGGAGCCGGCCTGCTTCCAGCAAACCGGGCCAACGCCGTCGTAGCCTTCCTGGCAGCGGTCATAGCAAAGACCGGCATCGAGATCTTCATTCGAGGCACAAACCAGCGGCACACCGACACCACGACCGTAAGAAATCTTCGGCGGAGCCAGGGGGGCAACATCACAGGCATTCGATGTCTTGGTAATCAGGCCAGCGATATCCAGATGCGATCCATGCTCGCCCGAGGCCGTCGTCTTCTTGAAATCAACCGACAGACACATCATTTCTGGCAGTTTGAGATTGGTCAGCGGGGTTTTCATCTGTTCGAGCACAAAGCCAACACCTAGCTGGGCAACCTGATTGATTTCATTATTCACAGCCCCCGGCAATTCAGGGCCATTACCGACGGACATGCCGGTGATCTCGATCTTGGGAACCGAGGCCACAGTGATAGCGAGCTTGTTGTCTGCCGTGACGGACAGTTTGGCATCAGCAATAACATTCAGACGGACGCTGTAAGCCTTGGCCCAGACGCCATTCACTTTTTTGTCGCCCTGCATCTTCAGGCCATGCAGGTAAATCTTCGTCACCGGATCGCCACTGTCTGCCCTGGAAACCTTCATTTGCGCCGGAGTAGCCATTTCGATCAGTGTGCGCGTATCGCCATCGTCGCCAATGCTGTCATCGTGCGGCAGACCGAACTGGTTGATTTTTTCGTCATTCTTTGCCTTGCGCGTCACCGTATTCACCTGCGTCAGGCCGGCCGAATGAACCGCAGCCAGTGCCTGGTTGATGAAGTTGGTGTTGATCCCCAAGGCAAAGTCACCCACCGATACTGTCGGGTCAGGCAAGGCATCCGGCGTATACAGTGCCCCCAGAGGTTGAGGCACCAGCGGATCTGCCGCTCCCGGGGCAATGTTGCCCGACATGCCGATGAGCAGGCTGCCATGATCCGTCGACAACTTCGACGGCTTCAGGCCGACCTTCAGCTCGCGGCCATAAAGCGGAATGTTGTAGCTATCCACCAGCATCTGGGACATAGCCCCGGCCAGCATCGAAGTCACGGCATTGCTGATGACCGGCGACAGCGAATTGACAATCAGGTTCGACAGGCCAGCTCCGATACCGGAGATGATGGAATTAAAGATGGCCGGCGTGTTATCAAGCGCAATGGCACCAATGTTCAGCGAGAGACTGGACATGGAGATGACCGGCACTTCATTCGTCACCTTCATGTTGATCGTCGCACCCAGATCGATCGGGCCGATCTGAGCACCGATATTGATGACCGTCGGTGGCAAGAGGCCGTTATGCAAACGCAGTGTCAGCACGGCATGGATGTTGGTGATCGTGCCAGAGAAACCGATATCCCCACCGTCAGCCAGCACCAGCTTGAAGTTATCCGCCGCACCGATTTGCAGGGAGTTGAGCGTGCCATCCGCACCATAGGTTTCACCCGATGGGCCCTTCCAGGTCGTATCGTAGATCTTGGTGTTTGCCATCAAAGCATTGAGATCCAGGGCTGCGATCATGTTGCCGATATTGGGCAAAACACTGTCAAACCCGCTCTGATTGATCCGCATCCCCAGAATCGGGTTGAACTTCTGCCCCAGCTTCGCATACTGTGTGTAATTGATATTGTTCTGGTTGTCCTTGGCATAGAAGGTATAAATATCTGCCGCAGGCACCTGAACCGTGAACAAACCACCCGGAAGCAGGCTGGCCACCACGCCATTGACCGACAGCTCCTGCGCGCCTGCCGTATCGACCAGCACACCATTGACTGTCTTGACGTCCGTTCCCGTTGCCTGTGTCACCACAACACCCGGGCCTGTTGTCTCATAGGTGAATTCCGACTTCGGGCCAAAGGGCGGGTCAACCTGGAAGGTATTTTTACCCTGTACCAGATAGAGAGCCAGATCGCCGCCCGTCGCCGTCGCAGCCTTTTCACCGAAGGCAAAGAAAGAATTGACGACGATGCCGTTCAGCGTGATCTTGGGAAACTCCGCAGGTTGCGAAGCGTACGTGATCTTGAACACCGGCGGCACGGTGTTATACACGCTACCATTTGCAGGATCCGTCACTTCATAGGGGGAATTACAGCCATAGAGGCCAAAAACCACCATGAGCAACATGACGTAATTGAGCAGCTGTTTTGGCAGCATTCTCATGTCGTGCCTTTCTTTGTTTGATTAAAATACAAAACTGTACTGCAATGAAAATACAGTCCCTGTTTTAATTTTACAGCATTATTTATATAAAATAAAAATCACACTTCCCGTTTTGGGTTTTCTTCCGGGGTAGCCGGCCAGGATTTTCAAGAAAAACCGTGTTGGAGTTGAATTTTTTATATAAAAAACAAAAACAAAGCGAAAAACGGGCAGCCACACCAAACAAAGTGGGTAGATTGAGCAGACCGTGAAATTTCGCACAGACGATTTTGCAGCTGCAGACACAGGGCCGCCCAAAACTGGCCCGCGCCAAGTCCTGCCGGACCAAGAATGCGCTGGTTTATCTGCCATCCCGGCGATAGCCGGGGGGGGTGCAGCCTTGATTTTTCTGGGTTCCGGCACCCAAGGGCATTTCCTTCGGCCGGCATTTCTTTCGGTCGGCATTTCCTTCGGTCACCTTCGCCGGAACGACGATTCCGAATTAATCAGCATATCCCAAGCTCACGGGGGCGACTTTCCCCTCTGGATTTCCATCATTTTCAGATACTTGAAAAAACTATTCGAGCAGCCGACCAGGACATGGGCCAGACCGGGGATTCCGTCCATGAAACCGCGACGGACAAAATAGAATTTCACGAAGCGTAGCAGCGGCGATAACAGCAGGTGACCCGCACGCGCGCGCTTCCCGGCAGAACAGGCTTGCCTGGCGGCCAGCGTCGTGTAGCGATTCTGTTTGGCCAGGTAACTCTCGATGGATTCCGCCGTGTCATGCAGCAAATCTCCTGCCAGCGTCCCGACCGGCCCGGAGGCTACAACTTTCTCATGCACACTATCCTCCGACCACCTGGCATGGCGACGATCGAACAGGCGCAGGCTCAAATCCGGATAACCCTCGCCATGCCGCAAATATCGACCTAAAAAACGGTTGCTTCGGGGGAAACGATAAGCCGTAGCTTCCGGTGTCAGCAAGGCCTGTTCGACGGATTGCCGCAACGCCCCGGTGACGCGCTCATCGGCATCGACACACAAAACCCAGTCGTGGCGAGCTTCCCGGACAGCAAATTGTTTTTGCGGCCCGAAGCCCAGCCATTCGCGATGAAGCACGCGCGCACCGCGTGAGCTGGCCAGGGCCACTGTCTCATCCGTGCTGCCCGAATCCACGACGAGAATCTCCTCACAAAATGCCAGACTATCGAGGCATTCCGGTAATTGCGCTGCGGCATTCAGGGTAATGATCGTGGCCGAAATGGGTGGCCGACGCCGGGATTCGGTCATGGCGGTCATGGGGTATCGCTGCTCTATAATCGACGGGTGAAAATCATGCACCATTCTAGGCGGAAAGCCGCGCCCACTGCCGCAGCGGCCCCCCGGCCCGCCAGCACATCCACCTCGCCACCGCCACGCTCGGTTCTGCTCGTCAAAACATCATCGCTGGGCGATGTCATCCACAACCTCCCCGTTGTCAGCGATCTGCAACGATGCTTCCCAGACTGCCGGATCGACTGGCTGGTCGAAGAAAGCTTCCAGGACATTCCCCGCCTGCACCCGGCCATTCACCGCGTCATCCCGGTCGCCCTGCGCCAATGGCGGAAGGCATTGACGCAGGCGGCCACCTGGCAGGAAATCCGGGCTTTTCGCGAAAACCTGCAAAGCCAGGACTACGATCTTGTCATCGACACCCAGGGGCTCATCAAAAGTGCCCTGCTGGCCCGATTCGCCCGCCTCTCCCCCCTTGGAAAACGCTCTGGTTACGCCCATGAAGCCGCTCGCGAACCGCTGGCGGCGCGTTTTTACGATCAAACCTACGCCATCCCAAAAAACGTGCACGCTGTCGAACGCAATCGCTGGCTGGCTGCGGCAGCTTGCGACATGACGCCTGGCTTGCCACTCGACTATGGTTTGTCCCACCTGCCTCCCCGGCGCGCCGCCGGGCCCGCAAGCTGGCAGGGAGAAGAACCCTTCGCCGTACTGCTGACGGCCACCAGCCGTGACGACAAACTCTGGCCAGAAGATCACTGGCTACATCTCATGCAACACCTGGCCGGCGAAGGCCTGCGCTGTCTCCTGCCAGCGGGTTCAGTGCAGGAACGCGAAAGAGCCGGGCGCATTGCAGCAAGCCTGAAAGCACCGCTCGATGCCCGGGTAGCCCCGCCTCTCCCGATTACCGGGATCGCTGATTTATGTCGTGACGCGAAAATCGTCATCGGCGTAGACACGGGCCTCACCCATCTGGCGGCAGCACTCGGAAAACCTGCTCTGGCCCTGTTTTGCGCCTCTCATCCCGACCTCACAGGCGTTTATACCGGCGACCCACCAGCCAGCCCCGTCATCAATCTTGGCAGCCATGGCCACCCGCCCTCCGCAGATGAAGCCATGGCCGCCGTTCGCCGCCTGCTAGGCTGACATCCCGCCCCCCCAGAGCCCCTGCCCGCATGGCCCGCCTTGTCTATACCCTGCTGCTCTTGATTGCCGCGCCACTCGTACCGGTTTATCTGCTCTGGCGGAGCCGCCGCCAACCCGAATACCGGCAACACTGGGCGGAGCGGCTGGGCTTCTACGGTACGGGCCTCACCCCGGGCAAGAATTCGCCCCGTTTCTGGCTGCACGCTGTCTCCGTCGGTGAAACCCGCGCCACTCAGCCCCTGGTTCGCCAATTGCGCGAACGCTGGCCGCACTGCCAGATTCTCATCACCCACATGACCCCGACGGGCCGCCAGACCAGCCGCGATCTTTACGGCGATGACGTGTCATGCGTTTATTTGCCCTATGACTGGCCATTTTCAATGCGACGTTTCCTTCGCCATTTCCAGCCGACGATGGGTATTCTTCTCGAGACCGAACTCTGGCCCAATCTCATCGCCGCCTGCCGCCAGCAGAACATCCCCTTGCTGCTAATCAATGCCCGCCTGTCTGAAAAATCAGCGCGGGGCTACGCCCGCTTCCCCGGGCTGACCCGAGAGGCACTTCAAAACCTGAGTGCCATCGCTGCCCAAAGTCATCAAGACACCACACGGCTGAAAGCCCTTGGAGCCAGCGACATCACGCTCATGGGCAACCTGAAATTCGACATTAGCCCACCGCCCGAATTGCTCACCCTCGGTGCACTCTGGCGTAAACAACGCGCCCGTCGCCCGGCACTGCTGGTCGCATCCAGCCGCGAGGGGGAAGAAACCTTGATTTTCGATGCCTGGGCAAGACAAGCCCGGCGCGACGTATTGCTGATTGTCGTCCCGCGTCACCCGCAACGCTTCGATGCTGTCGAAGCTCTCGCCGTGGCACGCGGGCTGCGCGTGACAAGGCGCAGTAGCGGCACTGAAATCCCGGCAAAGACCGATGTCTTTCTGGGCGACAGCATGGGAGAAATGTTCGCCTACTACGCCAGTAGCGATGTTGCCTTCATGGGCGGCAGCCTGCTCGACTACGGCTGCCAGAATCTCATCGAAGCCTGCGCCGTCGGCGTCCCTGTACTGCTGGGGCCTTCCACCTATAACTTTTCCGAAGCTGCCGCTGCCGCGCTGGACTGCAAGGCGGCACAAAGCATCACCACGGCAGAACAGATGATCGAACAGGCTCTGAGCCTGATAGACAATGCCGGGGCTTGCGAACGCGCAAGCCGGGCCGGTCTGTCATTCGCCGCACAGCACCGGGGCGCGACACAACGCGCGATGGCATTGATCGAACTCAGGCTGCCTGCTGACGCAGTGCCTCCGGCAAACCCGACGCCACCAGCCCCCTGATCCCCTCCGGGGGCACGGGCATGCTGTAAAGATAACCCTGCATGACATGACAACCATTTTCCACGAGGAAAGCGGCCTGCTTTTCATCCTCCACGCCTTCGGCAACCACCTGGAGATTCAGTGCATGGGCCAGGGCGATGATCGTGCTCGTGATCGTCGCATCACCGGAATTCCCCGGAACGTTCAAGACGAATGAACGATCCACCTTGAGCTCATCAATGGGGAAGCGGCTCAGATAGCTCAGTGACGAATAGCCCGTACCGAAATCATCCACGCTGATCTTGATCCCCATTTCCTTGAAGCTCCGCAGGGTCTGCATGGCATTGTCGGCGTTATCCATGAGGATGCTCTCGGTCATTTCCAGTTCGAGGCATTCGGCGGGCAAGCCCGTTCTCGCCAGAATCGCTGCCACCTTCTCGGAAAAATTGCGCTGCCCAAACTGGACACTCGACACATTCACGGCCACGGGAACACGGGCCATCCCGTCGTCCTGCCACGCCCGGTTTTGCCGACAAGCCTCCTCGATTCCCCACTCGCCAATGGCGACGATGAGTTCCGACTCTTCGGCCAGGGGAATGAACTCCTGGGGAAGAATCATGCCCATCTCGGGATGCTGCCAGCGGATCAGTGCCTCCAGGCCGGAGACTTCCCCCGTCAGAACGTTGTATTTCGGCTGATAGAACAAGCGCATCTCGCCACGCTCGACCGCCCGGCGCAAGCTGTTTTCCAGGGCAAGCTTCTTGAACGCCTCGATATTGAGTGATTTTGAATAAAACTCGTACTGGTTCTGCCCCAATTCACGGGCATGATGCATGGCGAATTCGCCATTCTGGATGAAGCTGTCGATGTCATGCCCATCACCCGGATAAACACAGATACCGACACTCAACGTCAGAAAAATCTCGTGCCCCGAGATGAGATAAGGCGTCTCCGTGCTCTGGATGATGCGTTTGACGATCCTGACCATATCGCAGGAATCGCGGATATGGTTGGTCAATACGGTGAATTCGTTGCCGCCCAGACGCGAAATCGTCGCATCGTTGTATTGCCCCTCCGTCGAGACCGCCACGAAATCAGAATCACGCACGGCATTTTCCAGACGCCCGGTAAACTGCCGCAAGATCTGGTCACCCACATTCGGGCCAAAGGTTTCATTGATGCGTTTGAAGCGGTCGATGCTGACGAACAGAGAACCCAGCCTGGCTCCGTAACGGTCGCAATAAGAAATACCCTGCGCCAGAATTTCCTTGAAAGTCGTACGATTGGCCAGGCCGGTCAGCGCATCGTAGTGCGACAGGATATGCACCTGATCCTCGATACGCCGGTACTCGGTAATGTCCTGCACCAGTCCATGAAGCTGGATGATCTCCTCGTTCTTGCCATAGACCGGCTCGCCTCGCACATGCACCACATGCTCGCTGCCATCGCCATGCACTGTGCGTACATCGAAGGTAAATGCCGCCCCCTCCTGCTGGCAACGCTGCAGCGCATTTTGCAAATCCGCCACATCCGCCGGATGAATGGTGTGGAAAAAATCCTCAAACCGGCGATGTGTGATCTGGTCATCCATGCCCAGAACGTTGATGGCCTCGTCGGAGCACAACAGGCGGTCGCCTCCGATATCCCATTCCCAGTTCCCCAGGCGAGCTGTTTTCTGGGCATTTCGCAGTGTTGCCTCGCTCTTGGCCAGCTGCCGCATCGCCTCCATGGATCGCAGCATGAAGCGAATCCGGTGAGGAAGAGTTGGCCAATGCACCGGCTTTGAAATGAAGTCGGTGGCCCCCAGCTCAAAAGCCCGGTTGATGGAATCCACATCATCTGCCGCTGTCAGCATCGCAACCGGCACGGCATCATCCCGCATCCAGCCGCGCATTTCCTCGAGACAGGCAAAGCCATTCACATCCGGCAACATCACATCCAGCAACACCATATCGGGCCGGGCATCCCGAAAATGCGCCAGTCCCTCGCACACATTCGTTGCCGTCACGATCTCGAAGCTTTCCTTGCCCAGCACTTCCGACAACATCAGATGGATCATCTCGTCGTCGTCGATCAACAACACACGGGGAATTGCCACCTTATTCATGACGAAGCTGCTCCATATAATCACCCAGTGCCTGACTGACTCGACGAAATTCCAGTTCCATGGTCTGCGCCACGTCTCCTGCTGCCACGAACCGGAGCCTGCCCAAACGAGCCTGTTCCTCCAGATCGGCAGCCAGCGAAACCAGCACCGTCGCGCCGACATGCGCCGATGCCGATCTGAGATTATGCGCCAAATGTCGAACCTGATCGGCATTTTCCGTCATGCAGGCGGCAAGTAGCTCCCCGGGCAGACGCTGCGCCCGCTCCCTGAAAAGTTCGACAACGCGCGCCAGCAAACCAGGGCGGCCCATTTTCTCAAGCTGCCAAAGCCCCTTCAAAACCTGCGGGTCGAGACAGGAATTCCTCGTCACCGGAAAATCTGGCTGCCTGACAGGTTCAATGCACCAATGCCGCAAAAGGCGAATCAGCCCCACCCTGTCAAGCGGCTTCAACAGCAGACCATCCATTCCTGAAGCACGGCATGCCTCCTGCTCATCCCGCGTAGCACTGGCCGTCAGCGCAATGACAGGCACTCGCTGCCGGGCATGCAAGGCTTCATGATTCCGGATTCCCCCCGCAGCCTCCAGGCCGCTCATCCCCGGCATCCGGCAATCCAGAAGAACGAGATCAAAAACCTCACGGCACACCTGCTCGATTACCTGCGCGCCACTTTCGACACAACACACCTCACAGCCCAGCGATTCAAGCATTGCCCGGGCCACCTCCCGGTTAATCGCATCATCCTCCGCCAGGAGGACGCGCCTGCCGGAAAACGACAGGCCAATGCTCTCCGCCTCGCCTTCCTCCGGCACTGCCCCGGCATCCTGATTTCCGTCGGCGGGCAAAGGCAGGCACAGCGTAAAAACAGAACCCTGCCCCGGCACGCTCTCAACCGTAATACCGCCCCCCATGCGCTGCGCCAGTGCATGGGAAATCGCCAATCCCAGTCCGCTGCCTGCGACCCCGGCCGATGCCCGGACATAAGGACGAAACAGGCGGGACAGCATATCCGGCCCCATACCGATACCGGAATCCGCCACACGGAAACATACCCGTGATGAATCACGCCCCGAAGCCTCCGGCTCGACAAAAACATCGACCGAGCCCGATTTCGTGAACTTGACGGCATTGGCCACCAGATTCGTCAATATCTGCTCCAGACGACGTGCATCCCCCAAGACACGGCGAGGTGTTGCCGGCGAAACCGACAAATGCAGGGAGATGCCCTTTTGTCGGGCCCATCCCGAAAAAAGATCGACAGCCCGCGTCACGCTCTCATGCAGATCAAACGGATACGGCTGAACCCTGAACCCGGCCATACCCGCCTCCGGACGATCCAGCAGATCGTCGAGCAAACCCATGGCACGCTCCGCCGCCCCCTCGATGGCCGCCACATAACGCCGCTGCACGGGGTCAAGCGATGTCTCCAGCAGCAAGCCAGCCATCCCGAGCATGCCGCTCACCGGTGTGCGAATTTCATGACTGACCAGGGAGAGAAAGGCCGGTTCAACCATGCTGGCTTCTCCTGCCCCTGTCTTCTTCCGCTGCGTCTGACGCATGCCCCCTCCTTGCCGGGTTGATGTCGAAAGATTGTAGCAACACGCGACGGACACCTCTGCGACGATATGTCGCAGCTTATGGCAAACCTCACCAATTAAAATAGGCAAAATTTTTCCATCATTTAAAAGAGCCTGTCATGACAACAAAATCATTCCGCCAACGACGCCTCTCCCTGCTGATTTCAGCTCTGCCCGCCCTATGTTCCCTGCCCGCTCTTGCCCAGCAGAACACGCCCGCAAAATCACTGGGGGAAATTCTCATCACCGCACCGGCAGACCGCCCCATGCCTGGCAACACCACCGCGCTGACGACGTCGGAAATCGCCAGTCGTCGCGCAGCATCGAGCGACACAGCCAACCTGCTGCGCGATGTCCCCGGTGTCAGCCTCTACGGCGCAGGGGGAGTTTCCAGCCTGCCCGTCATCCACGGCCTGGCCGATGATCGCGTCCGCACCAAAGTTGACGGCATGGATCTCATCTCCTCCTGCCCCAACCACATGAACCCGGCACTCTCCTATCTCGACCCGAGCAATGTTGGCACGCTCAAGGTCTATGCCGGTATTTCCCCCGTCAGCCTCGGGGGCGACAGCATTGGTGGCTCCATCGTCGCCGAAACGCCGCCCCCGGAATTTTCCACCGGCAACGCCCTGCTGCTCAAAGGTGAACTCGGGGCTTTCTGGCGCAGCAATGGCAACGCCCGGGGTGGCAATCTTTCCGCCACCATCGCCAGCGAAAACCTCAGCCTGAACTACAGTGGTGCGATGGCAAAATCCGGCAACTACACCGCCGCCCGCGACTTCAAAAGCTTCACGGCCACGGGGCGCAATGGCCACATTCTGCCGCGCGACGAAGTCGGCTCGACAGCCTATGACACACGCAACCATACCCTCGGCCTGGCGTTCAAGAGCGGGAATCACCTCATCGAAGCCCGCGCCGGTTTTCAGGACATGCCCTACCAGCTCTACCCCAATCAGCGCATGGATCTCACCGACAACACCCAGCATCGTCTAAACCTGCGATATCAGGGCCGCTACGATTTCGGCCAGATCGATGCCCGCATCTATCGTGAAAATGTCGACCACGTCATGGATTTCGGTGATGACAAGCGATTCTGGTATGGCTCGCTCTCCGGCACGGGCTCGCCTTGCGCCCCCATCCGTTTCTCGGGCAACCCGGCCGGAACCTGTGCGGCCGGCATGCCCATGAACACCGCCAGCAAAACTACCGGAGGCAGCCTCAAGGCCGACATCGCCCTGAGCCCCTCCGATCTCCTGCGAGTCGGCGGCGAGTATCAACGCTATCGCCTCAACGACTGGTGGCCTGCCTCCGGCGGCGGCATGGGCCCGGGCATCTTCTGGAACATCCGTGACGGCCAGCGCGACCGCAGCGGCCTCTTCGCCGAATGGGAAAAACAATACGATACCCGGTGGATGAGCCTCATCGGCGCGCGTTATGAACGCGTCAAGTCAAACGCCGGGAACGTCCGTGGTTACAACACCATGGCAGGTGCCATGGGAGGACAGCTCACCGAATCAACCGCCTTCAACGCAAAGAACCACGAAAAGAGCGAGGGCAACTGGGATCTGGCAGCCCTCGCGCGCTACACCGCCGACACGACCCTGGACTTCGAATTCGGCCTTGCCCGCAAGGTTCGCTCGCCCAACCTTTACGAACGCTACACCTGGTCGAGCTGGCCGATGGCCGCCACGATGAACAATTTCGTCGGCGAGGGTAACGGCTACGTCGGCAGTCTCAACCTCAAGCCCGAAGTCGCCAACACGCTCTCGGCCAGCTTCGACTGGCATGCCGCCGACCGCGCCTGGGAATTCAAGGCCACCCCCTTCTACACCCGCGTCAGCGACTACATCGATGCTGTCAAAACAGCCAGCTTCACGGCCAACAGATTCAACGTCCTGAGCTACGCCAACCAATCGGCACGGCTGACCGGTCTTGATCTCTCCGGCCGCATGCCGCTGGCCAGCAACGACTACGGCCAGTTCGGACTCAAGGGTGTTGCAAGCTATGTGCGTGGCACGAACCGGGACACTGGCGGAAATTTCTACAACATCATGCCGCTCAACGCCCGGATCACCCTGACCCACAAGCTCGCCAACTGGGACAGCGGCCTGGAATTCGTCGCCGTCCTGCAAAAAAACGACCTCTCGGCCATCCGTAACGAAATCCGCACCCCAGGCTATACCCTGCTCAATCTGCGTACCAGTACCACCTGGCAGAAGGTACGCATCGATCTGGGTATCGACAATCTGCTCAACCATTCCTACGCCCTGCCGCTGGGTGGCGCGTATATCGGTCAAGGCACGACCATGAGCATGAATGGTGTCCCCCCGGGCATCGCCGTTCCCGGAATGGGCCGCTCGGCCTATCTGGGCGCGAACATCAAGTTCTGACGCGACGCCCCCAAAGCATCAATCAAAACCTGGGCAGATTGTCTCACGGCAAGCTGCCCTTTTTTTCCGGGACAGAAAATGAAGTGAATCGAAAGAAGAATCCGGCCCGCTGCTCGCCGACTGTTGCGAGCCGACTGTTGACTGCGCGACCTGCGCGCCCTGCGGTAAAATCCGCCTTTATCTTCAGACCATGACGCCCCATGAATGGCATCACCATCGCCCTGTCCAAGGGCCGGATTTTCGAAGAAACCCTCCCCTTGCTCGCTGCAGCGGGAATCGTTCCCGATGAAAATCCCGAACAATCCCGAAAACTCATCATCGGGACAAACCGCCCTGAAGTGCGCGTCGTCATCGTTCGCGCCTCGGACACCCCCACCTACGTCCAGTACGGCGCAGCCGATCTGGGCATTGCAGGCAAGGACGTGCTCATCGAACACGGCGGCACGGGCCTCTACCAGCCGCTCGACCTCAAGATCGCCAAATGCCGGATGAGTGTCGCTGCCCCTGCGGGCTTTGATTACATCCAGGCAGTCAAAAGCGGGGCGCGGCTTCGCATTGCCACCAAATACCTGAACACGGCACGCGAACATTTCGCGGCCAAAGGCGTTCACGTCGACCTCATCAAGCTCTACGGCTCGATGGAGCTGGCCCCCCTCGTCGGCCTGGCCGATGCCATCGTCGATCTCGTCTCGACCGGCGGCACGTTGCGCGCCAACAACCTGGCCGAAGTCGAAGAAATCATGCCCATCTCATCGCGTCTGATCGTCAATCAGGCCGCGCTCAAAATGAAACGAGAACTGCTGCAACCCGTCATCGAAGCCTTTGCCGGAGCCGTACGATGACGCTCCCGATCCAACGTCTTTCGACACGCGAAGCCGATTTTCTCTCGCGCCTGAACGCGCTGCTTGCGCTCGAGGCTGAAACCGACGAACACATCGAAAACAGCGTTGCAGAAATTCTCCGCAATGTACGAACCCTGGGCGATGCCGCCGTGCTCGACTACACGCGCCGCTTCGACCAGCTCGACGTTTCGCACATGGCCGCCCTGGAGCTCGCCCCTTCAACCCTCGAAGAAGCCTTTGCCACGCTGCCCGCAGACCAGCGCGAAGCCCTGGAGCAGGCGGCAACCCGTATCCGCACCTTTCACGAACGGCAAAAGGCGGAGTCCTGGACCTACGAAGAAACTTCAGCCACACTCGCCGGCACCCGCCTGGGCCAGAAGGTCACACCGCTCGACCGTGTCGGCCTCTATGTACCCGGCGGCAAGGCCAGCTACCCGTCCTCGGTGCTGATGAACGCCCTGCCAGCCAAAGTCGCCGGGGTGCTTGAGCTCATCATGGTCACCCCCACCCCCCGGGGCGAAAAAAACCCGCTGGTACTCGCTGCTGCCCATCTGGCGGGTGTCGACCGGGTATTCACCCTCGGCGGCGCGCAGGCCATCGCCGCGCTGGCCTATGGCACTCAAACCCTCCCCCGCGTCGACAAGATCGTGGGGCCAGGTAACGCCTATGTCGCAGCCGCCAAACGTCGTGTTTTTGGCGTCGTCGGCATCGACATGGTTGCCGGCCCCTCGGAAATACTCATCATCGCAGACGACACTGCCAATCCGGACTGGGTCGCCATGGACATGTTCGCCCAGGCCGAACATGACGAACTGGCACAATCCATTCTCCTCTCGCCCAGTGCCTCCTTCATCGAACGCGTCCTCTCCAGCATCGAACGTCTGCTACCTGACATGCCACGCCGCGCAGTGATCGAAGCATCCCTTTCCTCGCGTGGCGCGCTGATCCTGGCGAACGACCTTCAGGAAGCCTGCGCCCTCGCCAACCGCATCGCACCAGAACACCTCGAACTGGCGGTCGCCGCTCCCCAGGCACTGCTGGAACACATCCGCCACGCCGGAGCCATTTTCATGGGCCACCACACCAGTGAATCGCTGGGCGACTACTGCGCCGGGCCCAACCATGTCCTGCC
>CAZFPI010000001.1:19933-57648 GCA_964521075.1 uncultured Sterolibacterium sp. | reverse complement strand
CGCTTCTCCAGCCCGCTGGGGGTCTATGACTTCCAGAAACGCAGCAGCCTGATTGATGTTTCGGCAACCGGCGCGCACACGCTCGGCCCGATTGCTGCCACCCTGGCGCATGGTGAAGGGCTCACCGCCCACGCCCGCGCGGCAGAAATGCGCCTGAAGACCGGTATCCAGTAGCGAGGCGGTTTCTAGGGAACCGCTGATTAAATCAAATCCGTTCGGGCTACGATCCCGATCATCCCTCGTGGCTTATGCCGCAATATGGATGCTCCCTGCATTCCTGGCCCGAAGATCCTCACCTTGTCCGCCCTGCTCCGCAGTCTGGCGGTATAAGCGAATACCCGGATGCTCCCGCGCTGGCTCCCGTGACTTATCGCCGTTAGCACCCGCCATCTCGCGCTGCACAGCCAGTTGTTCTGCATGCTCCGCACCGGCTTGCATTACCATCTGGCGCGCCTTTGCCGCCACGGCGCGATCCTGTGCAGAAGGCTCGGCAGGTGCTGTGGCTGCCCTGATGATGGTTTCCGCCCGTTGCATCGTCTCCTGCGGCGTGCGCCCGGGGGAAGTATCGATATTCACTTCACCACCCACGGCATAAAACACGCCATCGGGGCCACGACGGAAGGAATAGGTCGCCCCTGAAATTGCCAGCCCGCCGCTCGCGGCCAGGTGGGCCATTTCATGCTGGCGAACTTCACGATCCCTTTTTTGCAATGCGCGAATTTTTTCCAGTTCCGCAGCGTCAAACTTCTCCGCCATCCGGGGGCCGCTCGCCTGCCCATCCTTCGTCTGCCCTGACCGGGCAGAAATACCGGCGTCTTCCGCTGCCACTCCTCGCGCATCCGTACGCACATCGGCCCCTTCGACTGCCTCTGCCACAGACGAACGCCGCCCCGCAGCCGACCAGTCGGCCAGGGTCACGCCCCTCAATGTATTTGAAACCGAAACGTCCATAGGAACAGTCCGTACTGCCTTCACCGATGCAGTGAGTATAGAAAACAGGCCAGGGGGCGTCCAATCCTGTCCACGTCCACGAAAAACGCCCCGGAAAACTGCTCCGGGGCGTCTTCTGAAAAGCCGGGCTGAAAAATCAGTTACCGCTGGCCTTCATGTTGTCATCCGAATAGAAGTCGATGTTGGCGTAGTCTGCGCCAGGCTTGTCGATCTCCAGATACTTCGGCTTGGCCTGCATCAGGTCAAACGCGGTATAGCTGCCCGACGACAGATCATGATAGAAGGCACTGCCCTGGGCAAAGACCTTGGCACCAGGCATGTAAAGATTGTTCACCCAGTTCCAGCGCCACAACTCGTTCTTGCCGTCGTAGATGTCGGACATGACGTACAGCCAGGTGTCTTCATCCGCATAAACGATACGCGTCGGATAAAGGTGGCGATAGCCATCCTTCAGCTTGCCTTCCAGCACATAGACGCGATGCAGTTCCCAGCGTACGAAGTCGGGGTTCTCATGGCCAGGCTTGAGCAGGTTAGCGTACTTGTTGGCTCCGACATCCTTTTCTTCCAGACGGAAGTTGTTGTAAGGAATGTACATTTCCTTCTTGCCGACGAGCTTCCAGTTGTAACGCTCGGCAGAGCCGTTGTACATACGGACTTCGTCGACGACGACGGTGTTCGATGTCGAAGGAATCGGGCTGTCAAAGCCGAACCCCGGAGCCTGGCGCACACGGCGCACGGCGGGGATGTACTGCCAGGCCAGACGGGCATCATCCTGCTGGGTGAAGTTATCCTTGGTCTTGATGACTTCGCCCTTGTTACGCTCGGGCATCGTGGTCATCATGCGGACATAAACCGACACGCCTTCCGCCTTGTGGCCCAGCAGCTTGGGGTCATTCCGGCGGCAATACTGGCGCATTTGCTGTTCGCCCCAGGTGATGTTGCCATTGGAGTAGACCACAGCAGCATCTTCATCCCGCGCTTCGACGTTGGTGAGCGTCGGGAACATGCCGTTCCACACAGCCTCACTACCCGACTTCGGGAAGGGGAAGGGAATTGCGCCCATGTAGTAATTGCTGAGTGTCTTGCCACCCGCCGCGATTTCGGTTTCAGCACCGTTCTTGGCGACGACCTTGCAAACGCCGTCGTCGTAGCGGAAATCACGATGGGAAGGATAGACGGCCATCTTGAAGGTATTCGGATACTTCTTGAACATGGCCTTCTGGCCTTCGGAGAGCTTGTCGGCATACTGCGACAGGTTCTGCGCGGTAATGGTAAAGAGCGGTTTCTCGTCTTTATACGGGTTGGCCGGGTGTTTGCCGATTTCAGCCGTCATACCGGGGCCGGCCCCCAGCCACTTGCCGGTGAATTCTGCGACGCCACCGGGCGAACCCGCCTTTTCAGCCCCCATGCAGGTCAGGCTCTTGCCCAGTTTGGAAAGCTCGTCAGGTGTTGCCTTGGCATGGGCGAACCCTGCCACGCCCATGAGGGCAGCGACGGAAACAGCGATCTTGAAATGTTTTACAGCCATGATTTGCCTACTCCTCCTATGAAACAGACATGTTGTACTAAGCTGATCCGGCCCGGACGGCCGGTGACGAGACCAGGCAATTACCGCAAGGGTGATATATCCAAAGTCAGGCCGTCGATTATAGCGAGTCAAACCCTGAAACGGGTGACGGAACTCGACAGATCACCAGACAATGCCCTCAGCTGATCCGCTGCCACACTGGAGCGTTTGACCGCCTCGAGATTGTGATCGGCCATCTGCGCCATTTGTTCCACGTTACGCGAAACCTCGGTGCTGGCCAGATGCTGCTCGCCGACAGAAGTGGCAATGCTCTCGATACCTTCTGCCGACAGACGGCTGGCCTCATCCGCCTTGGCCAGGGAATGGATGACGGCCTGAACATGCAGTTTGCTTTCTTCGATGGTCTGCATGCCGTTCTCGATTGCCCCCACCACTTCTGCGGAATGCTCGTTCAGGGTTCGATTGACGGCATCGATCTCATTGACGGAAAGGCTCGATTTTTCTGCCAGTTTGCGAACTTCATCCGCCACGACGGCAAAGCCCCGTCCCTGCTCGCCTGCCCGCGCAGCTTCGATGGCGGCATTCAATGCCAGCAGATTGGTCTGGTCGGCAATTTCACGCACTTGCTGCGTCATGCCGCTGATCGAATGACTGGCATCGACGAACTTGCGGAAGGTCGCCTGGATGACCAAAACCGTTTGCGCCATGCGGTCGATTTCGCGCGTCAGTTTGTCCATGTTCTGGCTGCTTTCGCGCGTCAGGGTGCGGCTGGTATTGGCCTGGCTGCGAATACTCTGTGCGGCCTCGGCAACAGACTCAATACTGGCCGCAATCTGCTCGAGCGAGGCTGCCGCCCCTGCCGCCATCGACGACTGCCCGCCCGAATACTCCGTCACATCCCGCGCGCTATTGACGAGATTACCCGATGCCCCGGATAAATCATCCGCCGCGCTTCGCATGGAAGCCACCATGACGGACAGCCCCTCCTTCATTTTCTGGAGAGTACGCAACAATTCGCCCGTTTCATCCCGGGTCATGATCTGCACCGGGGTACGCAAATCGCCATCCGCCACCGCCGAAGCCACCTGCCCGGCGTAATCCAGCGGGCGAGTGATGCTGCGGGTAATCAGCGTGGCCATGATGAGCGCGAAGAGCGTAGCCACCCCCGTCAGCACTGAAAAAATGGTCATGGTGCGTTTCGACGTGGCCTGGGCCTCGGCCACCATGGCCGTATTCTTCTTCTCCTGGTGATCCAGCATGGCCTGGATGGAATCATGCAGATCATTCTGCAAGGGCTGAACATTCTCCTTCAGCACCTTGGCTGCCTCAGCCACGGATTCGGGTTTGGCCAGCGCGAGGGCGTCATCGGTCGCTTTCTGCACAGGGGCCTGGTGCGCTTCGATGTCGGCATACAGCTTCTGCTCGGAGTCAGTTCGCAGCAAGGCCTTCATCTTTGCAGAGTTTTCCTGAAAATCGATTCGCGCCTTATCAATGCGCTTTTGCTGCGCGCGGGCGAAATTGGGGTTGTCCTGATAGAGAAGGACATTTCGCACCGAGCGCATGACGACATTCAGGCTTTCGCGCATGTCCTGCGCGAGAGAGACTTTCTTGTTGTTTTCGTTGATCGCCACATCAAATTGCCCGGCGAGGCTGTGCATGGCCTGATAGCCAAAGATCGCCAGCCCGATCAGAAAAGCTACGACCAGCAAAAAAGACGAGTACAGGCGCGGCCCGATCTTGATGGATGTCAGCATCATGTGTTCCCCGGAAAACCTCTAAGAATGGCCGAATGAACCAGCAGCGCAACACGGCAACACGGTACTGCGGCCCGTGTCCTGGCTGCCAAAATACAGGATCGTTTCAGCGATCCTTGAAGCTGATCAGCGTTTCGATGGTTTCGGCAGCACCAGGCTCATACTTCCAGCGGGTCAGGGTACGCATGACGGCCTTGTCGAAAATACCCTTGGGATTGGCTTCGAGAATATCGACCTTGCTGACCGAGCCATCCGCCGCGACACTCAAACGGACTTTCACGCTCCCGCTGGTGATCCCTTCGTCGAGCGCATCGCTGGGAAAGGGCGGGGCATCCTTGGAGATAGCCTTGCGACTGCTTTGTGCATGGGCGTCACTCACAGCCAGTGCCGGGAAGGCCACGGCAGCCATGAGTGCCAGCACCAGCCAGCGGCCTTTCCCGAAGGAAACATTCTTTTGCAAGAAGCCGGCCTCATTGCCGGATTTCAATCGTTTCTGTATCCCGTTCATTCGATGCCCCTGATTGTCCATTCTGCCTCGCAGCCGAGACATGCAAGGCGATTATGTTCAAGTGGTTCGCCGGGGTCAAGGAAGCGATTGGTCGGCAAATGAGGCAAAACGCCGCACCTCCTGCCAGCTTGCCCCGGTCAGTTTTTCAGGAAAGCCGCTCGATGATGGTCACATTGGCCTGGCCGCCGCCTTCGCACATGGTTTGCAGACCATAGCGGCCTTGGGTGCGCTCCAGCTCGTGCAGGAGCGTCGTCATCAGCTTCGTGCCAGAAGCCCCCAGCGGGTGGCCCAGGGCGATCGCGCCGCCGTTGACGTTGGTCTTGCTGTGCGCGTAGCCGGTTTCTTTCAGCCAGGCCATGACCACCGAAGCAAAGGCCTCGTTGATTTCGACCAGATCGATGTCATCCAGCTTCATGCCTGCCTTTTTGAGGGCGCGGGCGGTGGCCGGAATCGGCGCGGTCAGATGCCAGATGGGGTCATCGGCCAGCACACTGATGTGATGGATGCGCGCACGCGGCTTGAGGTTGTAACGCTTGAGCGCGGCTTCGGAAACCACCAGCACGGCGGAAGAAGCATCGCAAGTCGAGCTCGACACGGCAGCGGTGATGCCGGGATAGGTCGGATCGACAGGGGCCAGTGTCGCCATTTTTTCCAGCGTCGAGGCGCGTGCCGTTTCGTCCATCCTGAAATCGCCATAGGGCACGACTTCGCGGTCGAAGCGGCCTTCGGCAATGGCCTTCAAGGCGCGGGTATGGCTTTCCAGCGCGAAGCGTTCCATGTCTTCGCGGCTGATCTTCCAGTGGTCCGCAATACGCTGGGCGGCATAAAACTGGTTCACCGGCGCATCGCCAAAGCGTGCCTGCCAGCCCTTGCTCTCGGCAAAGGGCGTGGTGAAGCCGTACTGCTGGCCGGCCAGCATGGCCGAGGAAATCGGGATCGCCGTCATGGTCTGCACGCCACCGGCGAGCACGACATCCTGCGTTCCGCTCATCACGGCCTGGGCGGCGAAATGCACGGCCTGCTGCGAAGAACCGCACTGGCGGTCGATCGTCGTTCCCGGCACGGACAAGGGCATGCCTGCCGCCAGCCAGGAGGTGCGGGCGATGTCGCCTGCCAGCGCGCCGATGGTATCGACGCAGCCGAAGATCACGTCATCGTAATCTTCGGCGGGGATCGCGTTGCGCTCGACGATAGCCTTGATGACATGTGCGCCAAGATCAGCACCATGCACGGTGGCAAGGGAACCCTTGCGCTTGCCGGTGGGCGAGCGCAGGGCATCAACGATATAAGCTTCTGCCATGATGAGGACTCCTTATTCGGTGAAAGTATGGCCAGGGCCAAGATGGGTCTGTGCGGCGTTGTCGGCCAGCACGAAATGAGCGATGCGCTGTTTGTGCCAGGCCTTGTCACCCCAGGCAGCAGCCAGCACCCAGGCGCGCTTCATGAAAATCTGCAAATCGACTTCCCATGTGTAGCCCATGGCGCCATGCACCTGCATGCCCTTCTTGGCCGCATACAGCGCGGCTTCCAGCGCGGCGAGGAAGGCGTGCGAGCAATGCACATCCGCCCGTTGCTGGCCTTGCGCCAGCGCATAAGCGGCGCGGTGCAATACCGGGCGAGCGAACTCGATTTTCACGGCGACATCGGCCATGTAGTGTTTGAGGGCCTGGAAAGAGCCGATGGGTTTGCCGAACTGCTTGCGATTGACGCTGTAATCGACGGAAATATCCAGCATGCGACCGGCCAGGCCAAACAGCTGTGCGGCATTGGCCAGCGCGGCGCGGTTGTTGGTATCGGCCCAGATGGCCGCACCCGTTGATGCATCGGCTACGCGCGTCGCCCCTGACGGCGTCCATTCAACGCGATACAGGCGGCGCGACTGCTCGATGCTCGGGTTGGCGGTGAGCTTGACGGCCGCACGCGGCACGGCATGCACCTCGTTGTCGTGGCAAAGCAGCAGCAGGTCGGCCACATGGGCATCGGCCACCAGGGGGTTGAGCGGGCCGCCGATGGCGATGCGCGCACTGCCTTCGGCGATGCGCCCCAGCCATTCGTCACGCAGGGCAGCGGCACTGCCGGACAGGGCGTTGAGCATGCCAACCGCCAGCCAGGCTGTGTCGAGCAAGGGCTCGGGCAGGCCGAAATAGCCGACTTCCTGAGCGATCAACACCCAATCGACATCCCCCAGAGCCAGACCGCCCGCTGCTTCGGGCACGGAAAATGCCGTCAGGCCCTGCTCGGCGAGCAGCTGCCACAAGGTATCAGAGCGGCCGGTTTCCGTTTCCCATTGCTCGCGCAGCAATTCCGGCGCGACTTCCTTGAGAAAAACACTGCGGATGTTGTCGGCAAACAGTTTCTGGTCTTCGGTAAAAGTAAAGTCCATGGTCTGCCTCCCTTAGATGCGCGGCATGCCCAGCATGCGCTCGGCAATGATGTTGCGCTGGATTTCATTGGTGCCAGCGTAGATCGGGCCGGCCTGGGCGAACAGGAAGCCCTCCAGCCAGTCACCGACACCGGCGGCGTCGGGCGCGTGCGGCAGCAGCTCGGCGCGTGCGGCGAGGATGTCCAGCGCGGTTTCGTGCATGGCCTGGTCGAGCTCCGACCAGAAAATCTTGTTGGTGCTCGATTCCACCCCGATCTTCTTGCCTTTCATCAGCTCGCAGGCGGTACGGTAAGTCGCCAGCGTATAAGCCTCCGCGCCCATCCAGGCTTTCAGCACAGCCTCACGGATGGCCGGGTCGCGGTCGGCCTCTTTGCGGTTCGCCTGATACAGGGCCACCAGTTGCTGGGCAGTTTTCTGGAAGCGGGCCGGTGAGCGCAGCATCAGGCCACGCTCGAAACCGGCGGTGGCCATGGCCACCTGCCAGCCGGCACCGGTTTCACCCAGGCGGTTTTCAACCGGGACTTTCACGTCGTCGAAAAAGATTTCGGCAAAACCCGGCAAGCCGTTGAGCTGCTTGATCGGCCGCACGGTGATGCCCGGCGTGTTGAGCGGCACGAGAATGAAGGTCAGACCGCGATGCGCCGTGGATTCCGGGTCAGTACGGAACAGACCAAAACACCAGTCGGCCCAGACAGCGCGCGTCGACCAGATTTTCTGGCCATTGATGGTGTAGGTCTTGCCCTCGGCATCGAGGATGGCCTTGGTTCGCACCGCCGCCATGTCGGAACCGGCGTTGGGCTCGGACCAGCCCTGCGCCCAGACTTCCTCGCCATTGGCCATCTTGGGCAGGATGCGTTTTTTCTGTTCCTCCGTGCCGTATTCCATGAGCGTCGGGCCGAGCAGGAAGATGCCGTTCTGGTTGACGCGCAGGGGAGCCCCGGCGCGCCAGTATTCTTCTTCGAAGATCAGCCATTCGATAAGGTCGCAGCCACGGCCACCCAGCTCGGTCGGCCAGGTCACCATGCCCCAGTTGCCGGTATTGAGCGTGGCTTCCCACTGGCGGTGGGCCTTGAAGCCCTCGGCGGTATCAAAGCTTGGCAAAGGTTCGGCGGGAACATGCTTTTCCAGCCAGCTGCGGATTTCGGCACGGAAGGCGCGATGTTGATCGGTGTATTCCAGTTCCATCAGATCGTCTCCAGACGGGTGGGCTCAGAACTTCGCGTCGCGCTTTTCCACGAAAGCCCGGCGCGTTTCGGCGGATTCAGGATGCAGATAGGCTTGCAGCGTGAAGCCCTGCTCCCAGCGGTATTTGTCTTCGAGATCGCCATCCTCGACGCCGTTGAGCGACTCTTTGGCGATGGCGATCATGGCCGGGCTCTTGGCGGCGATCTTGCGGGCGATGGTGAGTGCGGCTTCGCGCAGCTCGTCCTTGTTTTTCACCAGCTTCTCGACTGCGCCCAGACGATACGCCTCGGCGGCGGTGATGGCCTCGCCGGTGAAATACATGTGGCGCACCTTCTGCACCGGGAACATGCGCTGCAGGTGAGCCGCACCGCCCATCGCGCCGCGGTCGACTTCGGGCACGCCGAAGGTCGCGCATTCGGAAGCGACGATGATGTCAGCCGCGCCCGCCACTCCGATACCGCCGCCCAGCACGAAGCCATGCACGGCGACGATCACCGGGCGCGGGTTGCGATGCACGGCGCGGAAGGTTTCATAGTTGGCGTGATTGACGACAACGATCAGATCCGGATTGGCGTCGAGTTCCTTGATGTCCACGCCCGCGCAAAAGCCGCGGCCTTCGGAACGGATGATGATGACGCGCACCTCGTCGAGCGTGCCGAGGCGGTCGATTTCCTGCGCCAGTGCCAGCTGGCTCTTGCTGTCCAGCGCATTGACCGGCGGGCGATTGATGATCAGCTCGGCGATGCCATCAGCGATCTGGGTATGAAACGGGGTATTGAGTTGGCTCACGATGGGCTCCTGTCTGGATTTATTTCTTGCAGAACGATTCGAGACGTGCGGTCGCCTGGGCGGCAATGCCGCTGATGACCTCCTCGCAACTTTGCAGCTCGCGGATCATGGCCGCCACCTGTCCGCTGGGCATCAGCCCTTCATCGGGCACACCTTCGACCATGGCGCGCTGGATCACCACCGGCGCATTGGCCGACATGATGGTTTCCGACACACTGCTGCCATCCTTCAGTGCCTTGAAGCCGAACTCGGCCATCTGCTTGATCGTCATGCCGGTGCGGCTGCGCCAGTGCCAGGCGTTTTGCGCGCTGATGAACACCCGCTTCACGGGGCTGGCCGCTTCGAGCGTGTGCAAGGTGGGGTTATCGAGGAAACGCTGCGGCAGGCCATCGACCGCCGTGGTGGTGCGAATCGCTGCCGGGTCTTTCACGGCAACGTAATGCTTGAGCGTCTCCTGCGGCACGGGGGACTCCTTGGTCATCAGGAAGCGTGTGCCCATGGCAATGCCTGCCGCGCCACAAGCCAGGGCCGAGGCCAGGCCGCGGCCATCGTAATACCCCCCCGCTGCCACCACCGGCACTTTCACCGCGTCGAGCACCTGCGGCAGCAGGATGGACGAGGGCACGCTACCCGTGTGGCCACCGCCTTCGCCGCCTTGCACCGTGACGATGTCCGCCCCAAGCTCAATGGCCTTGACTGCGTGTTTGACCGCACCGACCGTGGGCATGCAAAGAATGCCCGCGTCCTTGAAACGCTGGATCATCTTTTTGTCCGGGCCACGGCCATAGCTCACGGCGCGCACCTTGTCGCGGTGCTTGATGGCGATGTCGATGATCTCCATCGCGCCGGGCTGGAACATGTGAAAGTTCAGGCCGAAGTTTTTGTCGGTCAGCGATTTCGTCTTGAGGATGGCGGCTTCCACCTCGGCAGGGGTCATCACCGCCCCGGCGAGAAAGCCGAAGCCCCCGGCGTTGCAGGTCCCGGCCACCATATTGGCGTCGGCCACCCAGCCCATGGCCGTCTGCACGATGGGGTATTTGCAGCCGAGCAGATCGCACAGCGGGGTATGAAGGATATTGCTCATGCAGGATTCCTTTTTCAGGCGTCCCTGCCGCAAAAAAATGGGCAGAGACGGTGAAGACGGAAGACAAGGAAAAGGGGCTGCCGCCCCTTTTGTCTTTCTCCGCTCCGGATTATTTCTTGACGATCACCGACGAGCCGTGACCGAACAGCCCCTGGTTGGCGGTAATGCCCACACGGGCATTCGGCACCTGACGCGCCCCGGCCTGACCGCGCAACTGCCAGGTCAGCTCGCACACCTGGGCAATGGCTTGCGCCGGGACAGCCTCGCCAAAACAGGCCAGCCCGCCGGAGGTATTCACCGGCAGTCGCCCACCCAGACGGGTCACGCCCTCGCGCACCAGGCGTGCGCCTTCGCCACGCTCGCAAAACTGCAGGTCTTCGTACCAGTCGAGTTCCAGCGCAGTGGAGAGGTCATACACCTCGGCCACGCTGACGTCCCTGGGGCCAAGACCGGCTTCTTCGTAGGCCTTCTTCGGCAGCGCGGCGCGGAAGCGGAAAGCCTCAGCAGCAGCGGCGGAATCGTTGGCCAGATCGGGCATTTCCACCGAGGCGGACGCGAAAGTCGGCGTCACGGTGGAAATCGCCGCGATACGCGGTGCATCGGCCTTGCCGATCTTCTTCGCGTATTCGGTGCTGCAAACGATGAGGGCTGCCCCGCCGTCGGACACGGCGCAAACGTCCATCAGGCGCAGCGGATCAGCCAGCGCGGCGGAAGCGGCGACATCTTCGGCGGTGAATTTCTTGCGATAACGCGCGTTCGGGTTCTCGAAGCCATGTTCGGAATTCTTCACCTTCACCAGTGCGAAGTCGGCCTGCGTGTCGCCGTACAAGGCCATGCGGCGGCGGGCGTAGAGCGCGAAGTAAGTCGGATTGGTGATGCCCAGACGGAAGCGCACCCAGTCCGGATCATCCGGCCGCTCGCCCTTTTGCGGCGCGAGAAAGCCCTTGGGCGTGGTGTCCGCACCGATCACCAGCGCGACTTCGCATTCGCCTGCAAGGATTTTGGCGCGCGCAGCGGCCAGTGCTTGCGAGCCCGAGGCGCAGGCGGCGTAGGAGGTATTCACCTCGGCCCCCTGCCAGCCCAGTGCCTGACAGAAAGTTGCCCCGGCAACATAGCCAGGATAGCCGCAACGCATGGTGGCCGCCCCGGAGACGAACTGCACATCGCGCCAGTGAATACCGGCATCGGCCAGAGCCGCCCGCGCAGCAACCACGCCGTATTCCACGAAATTCTTGCCGAACTTGCCCCAGGGGTGCATGCCCGCGCCGATGATGGCGATTTCTTTGCTCATTTCTGACCTCCCACTGGCTGCCATTTCCAGGTCGTCTTGGCCGTCGTTTCGTCTTCGGAGAGGACATCGATCACCAGCTCCATGGCCATGCCGACTTTCAGGGTGGCGAGATCGACACCCTTGACCAGTTGCCCCAGCACCACCATGCGTTCCTTGTCGAGCTCCACGGCGGCGATGCCGAAGGGCTCGAAAGGCTCAGGCGCGACATAGGGCTCGGGCGGCTTGTAAGCCGCGTTGGTGTAAGACCACAGCTTGCCGGTACGCGACAGAGGAACTTCCTCGAAGGTCTCCGAGGAGCAATCCGGATTGCGGCAGAAGGTCGTGAGCTTGGGGAAGTAGTAAGTGCCACAGGCGGTGCAGCGCGAACCGATCAGGTGCGGCGTCTTGCCTTCATTCCCTTCGGAAAACCAGCCGGGCAATACCGGCTCTTGCATCTTGGTGCTCATGCGTCCTCCGCTCAGGCCGCAGGCCGGATGGCGGGCGGATTGTTCTTGATGACCATACCACGCAGATTATGCGGGTCAAGACGACGGATGATCTCCAGCTGTTCGGCTGTCGGCAATGGTGTTTCGCCCAGGCCATCGGCCTTCAGCAACGGGAAACCCGTGGCGGCCTGCACCTGATCAAAGCTCACGCCGGGATGCAGCGATCTGACGCGGATGGCATGATCCGGGCCTTTGAAATCCATCACGCACAGATCGGTGACGATCAGACGCAGATCGACGAAGCTCTTCATGCCAGGCTGCAGGCGCGCCGGGTTGTAACCGGGGCCGGAAACCATGTCCACTTCGTTCGCCACAAACACACGCGGGCCATGATTCGGCACGAAATAGGAATTGGCGTGATTGATGTTATTGCCCGGCAGACCACGCACGCCGAGGACGGCAGACTTGGGCTTGGTGTAATCCGGGCCGACACAGGAAAGGTTCGACTGGCCGAAACGGTCGATCTGGGTCGGGCCGATCATGGCGTGACGCTTGCCGCCCCAGACGCATTCAAAGACACGGTCGAAGCTCATGTAGCCTTCAAATTTGGCGACGTAATCCCCCCGCGCACCCAGCGGTACGGGCTCGGAAACCAGAAAGGTTTCGGAATCCGTCATCAGCAGTTCCGGCGAATGCGTGAGCTTGGCCAGGCTCGCACCCAGACGCGGCACGGTGGTGATGCCGGAAGCCAGGACTTCGCCATCGTTACGCCAGGCTTCGGAGCAGGCCACGATCATCAACTCGGCCAAGGTGCAATCTTTGCAATCAGTAGTCATATCCGGTCACCTCAGAAAATGGGCGTACGCAGCTTGTTGATGCGGTCCATACCGCCATTTTTGGCGAGATAGTCTTCCTCGCTGCAGGCGATGAATTCGTCGTAATACTTCTGCCAGCCGCCTTCTTCGGTGGCCGATGCGTTGTATTTCTTCAGGTGGTCCATGTCCCAGCCGTAGCTCTTGCCGCAGTAGGTCGGGTGACCACCGCCCGGGGCATGCACCACCCCCTTGACCAGATAACGCTCGAAGAAGTTGAGGCGAGCCTCGTCAGCCGTCAGGGCGAACTTGTCTTCGAGTTTCTCGGTGCAGACGAAGGCGGCATCGGCCGCGCGGGCGAACAGATCATCAAACAGCGGATCGTTACCGGTATTCAGCGTGTTGCCGAGTTTGTCCGCCGCATCGACATGCAGCAGCGCGACATCGAGTTTTAGGGCGGGCATGGCCAAAAGCACTTCGCCGTCGGCATAGGGCGACTGGATGGTCTTGATGTCGAGGTTATGCTTCATCACATCCGTGCCGATGCCACAGCGCGTCGGCAGGAAAGGCATCCGCATACCGGCCGCGCGCAGACCCCACTCGAACATGCCTTCGTCGAGCTCCATCACTTCCAGTTGCCCGGCCTCGCGGGCCTTGCGGTAATAGGGTTCCAGAGGAATGGCATCCATGGTGACAAAACCGAAAATCAGTTTTTTCACCTTGCCGGCCGCGCACAGCATGCCGACTTCCGGGCCGCCGTAGGCGACGATGGTCAGATCCTTGACATCGGTACGCAGCAGGGCGCGCACCAGTGCCATCGGCTTGCGGCGCGGGCCCCAGCCGCCGATGCCGACGGTCATGCCGCTCTTGATGTGGGCGACGGCCTGAGCGGCCGTCATCTGTTTGTCGAGTGGTTTATTCATTGGCCGAGCCTTTTCCTTTCAGGTAAGCCGAAGCAATCGGAATTGCCGTTCTGCATGGCAAAACCCCCGGAGGAAATGCCATGCATTGCACGGCCATTCTGGCGAGAAAGGGAGGCTATCTCATCGTCCAAGAGGACTAGCACGGGCCCGACACAAAAACTCCAAGCCATTGAAAAAGCTGGATTTTACGAATCACCCCAGAAGCAGGGCCGCCTCGGATTGCTGAGCCTCGACCTCGACTAGCACCGCCTTGATATCCGGCCAGTCAAGGCAAAGCCGCCCCAGGGAAAACTCGGACAAGCGCGGAACCAGCGCGTTTTCGTCCTGGACGACATCCAGCACATGCGCCAGGGCATTGGCCACATGCACCAGGCTGGTCAGCGTGCTGGCCGGGTGCGCCTCGGGCTCGTGATGCCCGGCCACGGCGCGCGCCACCTCGGGTGCGAATTTCCATGCATCGGCCACCGCCGCGCCAATTTCGGCATGGGTAAACCCCAGCACAGCCCTTTCAGCATCGACCATCCGGGAGTCATCCGAACGTTGCCGGGCGAGAACGAGCGCAAAATGGCCGGTAAACCGCGAAGCCAGAACGAGCTTGCCGATGTCATGCAACAGCCCGGCAAGAAAAGCGGCATCAGGGGCCAGCCGGGTATGCTTCGCCAGGGCTCGCGCACACAAAGCCGTGAAAATGCTGTGCATCCAGAAGCTGCCCAGATCGACATCCTGCGTCTGCAGGCCGCGCACACGGCTGGCAATCGCCATCGCCTGCACCATGGTAGCAATCGCCCCCTGCCCCACTACGGATAGCGCATCCTGGGTCGTTGTCACACGCTGCCGCAAGCCGTAGACCGAAGAATTGGCCAGATTCAGGCATTTCGCCGACAGCACAGGGTCCTGGGCAATCATGCGCGCAATCGTCCTGCCATCAGCATCATCCCGCCCGATGTACTCCAGAAGCTGGGTCATCACGGCCGGTGCGGCGGGCAGATTGTCGAGATCGGCGATAACTGCCGTCAGCGTCAGGGGAATCATTTGAGCTTTTCCAGACGGTGCTGGAGCACCATTTCAAAGAAAGCCCGGGTCACGTCGTCAGTCTCGGATTTCCGGAACAGCCGACGAACACGGGCACGAACCGTCTCGACAGTCTCGCCTCGCCCGTCCGTCGGCAACGATGAAACAGCCGCCGCCGCATCCCCGGATGAATCCATCACGCTCGCCACCATTCCGAACACCCCTCCCGAGAGCCCCTTGTTCAAAACCACAGTACCGCCAAAACTATTACCAAGTATATAAGAATGCACCTTCAGATTCGCAGAAATTCTACGCCCATCATTGACGTGTGTGGCTTCAGCTTTTTACCCAATAACGGAATCCACCGACACTGATGCGAAACCCAGCACCTTGAGTAAACATCCAGACCTGCCTGGCACACGACTTGCAAACTTGCGCGAAATCCATCCCGCCGATAAAGTCACGCGGTCGAGCTTCATCCGAACATTCGCATCTCCGGCGCAACCGGCGCGAACGTGCATGCTGAATGGCAAAGCAGCCCCACCTGCCCACCCCAGAGAGGACCCCAGGGAATGCGAAAATCTGTGCCATCGCTGCTTTCCACCCACTTCCGGACACTGATCAATCTGGCCACCCTCATCGGCAATCTGCTGATGGTGGCACTGGCTGCCGCGATTCTGTTCCAGCTTCACCAGGAAACGCTCAGCCGGGCCGGCCAGGCGGCGCGCGCACTCACCCAAAGCCTGAGTCATTCGATCAATACCCGTCTTGACCGCCTCGACCTCGAACTCGCCCTGATCGACCGCGAACTCGACCCGGCTCACCCCGCGCTCTCCCCCGCCACCCTCGCCCTTCTGCCGCAAGGCTCGCAACTCTGGCTAAGCCGCGAGCAGGGCACACAGACTCAGGGGCTGACCCCCTTGGCCGGCCCGCTGCCCGAACAGGCCATCTCCATCGAAACCCACGCAAAAAATGCCCGCCAGGAAAGCATCGGCAAAGGATTTTTCGTCGGAACCACCCACGCCGGAACCACCCATCAAGCCGGTGCAGGCCAGTCCCCCGCCGCTCTGCTGATTGCCCGTCGCAGCCATGCTGGTGACAGCTTTCTCGTTTTGCAGATACCGTCCGGCGAACTGCTCACCCCGCCCAACGACACCCGCCTGCCGGCAGGCCTCGCATTTGAATTGCGGGATGCCGACCAGCACCTGCTGGTCGCCTCCGGAAAAACCGGTGCCAGGGACGCCTTCTTCAGCCTTGACCTCGCCCGCGAAAAATACCCGATCCAGATCAACGTCCTTGCTGACCGGAGCATTCTGCTCGCCGACTGGCGCAACACTGCCGTCGCTACGGCCTTTGGCCTGCTGATATTCATCCTGGTATCCCTGCTCGTCTCGCGCCTGCTGCTGCGCCTCTGGACACGGCAAGCAAACTCGGTAGACACCCTGGCGGCGTCGAAACGGGCCTTGCACGAAAGCGAACGGCGCTGGCGAAAGATTTTTGAACATGCGCCCATCGGCGCGGCGATCATCGCGCCCGACTATCGCCTGCTCAATGTCAATGAAGCCCTGTGCCGCCTGCTCGACCGCCACCGGGAAAATCTGCTCACCAGCGACTTTCGCGACTCACTTCATCCAGACGAACGCCGCCAGGAAGAAGCCCGGATGCAAACCTTGCAAGAAGGCAGCACCGATCACTACAGCAGCGAAAGCCGCTGCCAGACCCGTGACGGCCGTGCGCTGTGGGTGCGGATATCCACGAGCCTGGTGCGCGACGAGCGCGGGCAACCACTCTATTACCTGTCGATGATCGAAGACATCGACCTGCGAAAAACCGCAGAAGAACAAATCAACTACCTGGCCTTTCATGACGCTCTGACTGGCCTGCCTAACCGTCAGCTGGCAAAGGACCGACTGGATCACGCCATCGCCTATGCCGCCCGCGAGAAAAGCGGTGTTGCGCTGCTGCATCTGGATCTTGACCATTTCAAGGCCATCAACGACTCCCTGGGGCACTCGATCGGTGACGAGCTGCTCAAGGAAATGGCAACAAAACTCGACGACTGCATCCGCGACACAGACACGCTTTGCCGGCTCGGAGGGGATGAGTTCCTCATCATTCTGGCCAATGTCATCGATCCGGAAATCATTTCCAGCATCGCTGTGAAAGTCCAGGAAACGCTGGGGGCGACTTTCAGGATCCAGGGGCACGAGCTGACGACATCGGTTTCGATCGGCATCACGGTCTATCCGGATGACGGCCGGGATTTCGACATACTGCTCAAGAAGGCCGACACGGCCCTCTACAAGGCCAAGGAAAATGGCCGCAACGCCTACCAGTTTTATACGGAACAGATGAACAACGAAGCCGTTGAATACCTGAAAATCCGTAACGGTCTGCGTCAGGCCCTCATCCATGATGAATTCCTGCTGCACTACCAGCCCCAGATCAATCTGGCCGATGGCAAGGTCGTGGGCGTCGAAGCCCTGATCCGCTGGCGTCATCCGGAGCTGGGCGTATTACAACCCTCCCGCTTCATCACCATCGCCGAAGACAGCGGCCTGATCGTGCCCATTGGCGACTGGGCCCTCAGGCAAGCCTGCAAACAGGCCGTTGAATGGCGACGGATCGGACTGCCGCCCATCATCGTGGCGGTCAATCTTTCTGCCGTCCAGTTCAAACGGGGCGACATCGAGAAAAGCGTGCTGCAAGCCCTCCACGAATCCGGCCACGATCCGAACTACCTCGAACTGGAACTGACCGAATCCATCCTGATCCAGGATACCAGCCGGGCCATGGATACCCTGACCCGGCTCAAGGAGATGGGAATGAAACTCTCGATCGACGACTTTGGTACGGGCTACTCGAGCCTGTCCTACCTCAAGCGGCTCAATGTAGACAAGCTGAAGATCGACCAGTCCTTCGTCCGCGACATGGTCAATAACAAAAACGACGCTGCCATTGTCCAGGCCATCATCCAGATGGCCCGCAGTCTGGGGCTACAGGTCATCGCCGAAGGCGTGGAAGACGAGCAACTGGTCTCCATGCTGTTCCACCAGCAGTGCCACGAAGCACAGGGCTACCACTTCGCCCGCCCGATGGCACCGGGAGCTTTCGTCGACTACATGGCGAACATCGCCGCCGACGAGCAGACACTCCACTGAACAGACATCGCTCACTCACGCGGGCGTGACACCCCTGCCTCCTCATCCGCCACGCGCTGCGATTCGCCTTCGATGATCGTACCCGGGCCTTCACTGTCAAACGGCCCCGACGACCCCGCTGCGGCCCCCGTGGCCCCGGCCTGTGCAGAAGCGGCCATGGAAGACATGGCGGCCATCGCCCGACGCGCCGCCCGCGTCTTCCACCAAAACCAGGCAGCCAGGCCAGCACCTGCCGCCGCCAGCAATACAAGCAGCACCGCCACCGAAAAAACCAGCAGGGGAGCCAATAGCAGGGAAGCCACGATAAGCCACACAGGGCGATTGGCGGGAGCATCCTTCATAGCCAGCCGTTTCATCGATTCACTATCCTTTCACACTGATTCTTTCTTGCCGCCAGAAGCGATCGACGGTTGGAACCCGGAATTGACCGATAATTCCCCATCGGCCCGAAAAATACCTACCCGCGCATTCTCCCCCAAATGACCAAAGAAACCCGACGCGACGAGACGCAGACACCCCGGTTGGCCGCCAGCGAAGGCGACACCTGGGGCCTCTCTCCCGATGGCCTGCCCGTCGCCTGTTTCCTTGTGAATGCTGATGGACAGCTTCTGAAAACCAATGTGCGCGGGCGACATCTCCTGGGCCTGCCGCCGGGAAACGCCCCCTTGCCACACCTGGCCGACCTGCTGACCCCCGACACACTGCCCTTGCTTCAGACCTGCCTGGCCGAAACCCTGGCCGGCCCAAGGAATACGGATACAGATACACGAAGTGAAATCCGGCTCAAGCCTGCCCAAAACCAGCCGGAACGGACGCTTCAAATCCATGTCGCACCGGACGCCAGCGGATGCGCCTGCCATCTCGTCGCCAGCGACATGACAGCCTGCCGCCATGCCGAAACCCTGATGCGGGAAAAGCTCGACCTGCTGACCGATCTCAGCGCGAATCTGCCAGGCATCCTCTTCCAGTACCGCCTCGACACCGATGGCACGACCCATTTCACCTACATCAGCCGTGCCATCCAGGCCATGTACGGGATCAATGAAGACCAGGCAGCGCAAGATGCTGGCACACTCGGGCAGCACGTCCACCCGGAAGACCAGAAAGCCCTGGTCACCAGCATGCTGCGCTCGGCAACAACCCTGCAGCCATGGCGGCATGAATATCGCATGCGCCTGAAATCTGGCGAGATGATCTGGCGCGCCCTCGAAGCCTGGCCGGAAAAATTACCCACGGGGGCCATCCTCTGGCATGGCCATACCATCGACATTACCCGGCGCAAGCTGATCGAAAACATCCTGCGCCAGAACGAGGAACGCTGGAAATTCGCCCTCGAAGGCATCGGCGACGGCGTCTGGGACTGGGATGTGGAAAACAACCGGATTCTCTACTCCGCCCGCTGGAAAGAGATGCTGGGCTACGACGAGGATGAAATCAGCGATTCGCCTGAAGAATGGACTTCCCGCGTTCACCCCGATGATGCTCCGCTGACCGAAGCCAACGGCCTGCGCCTGACGGATGGAAACACCTCATCCACCGCTATCGAAGTCCGGTTACGCACCAAAAACGGCCAGTGGAAATGGATACTCTCGCGCGGCTCTGTCGTCACCCGCGACCATGCGGGCAAAACCTTGCGTGTGGTCGGCACCAATGCCGACATCACCGACCGCAAGCAATTCGAAACCGCCCTGCAGGAAAACGAGGAACGCTGGACGCTGGCACTGGAAGGTGCTGGGCACGGCGTCTGGGACTGGAACATGCAAACCGGCCTTACCCTGTTCTCGAAACGCTGGAAGGCCATTCTTGGCCATGCCGAAAACGAAATCGGCAATACCGCCGACGAATGGCTCTCGCGCATCCACCCCGACGACATGCCCTATGTCGAAGAAAGCATGAACAGAGTCCTGGCCATGCCCGCCCGGGGCAGCGAAAGCATCGAATTCCGCATGCGATGCAAGGACGGGCACTGGCGATGGATGCTGGGCAGTGGCCTTCTCGTTGGCCGAAATGCCGAGGGCAAGCCCTTACGCATGGTGGGCACGCTCAACGACATCTCCGGGCGCAAACAGATCGAAGAAGAGCTGCGCCTGACACTTTCGGAACTCGATCATCGCCGCCGTGAAGCAGAGCAGCTGGCCGCAACGAAATCCCACTTCCTGAACGCCGCCAGCCATGATCTTCGCCAGCCGCTCTACGCCACCCAGCTATTCGCCGGTGCGCTGGCCGATACGCCCCTGGCCCCCGCGCAACGCGAGCTCCTCGACAATCTGCAACTCTCCGTCCAGGCCATGTCGGCACAGCTGGAATCCCTGCTCGATGTCTCGAGGCTGGACATGGGCAAGCTTCTGCCACAGCATCATGACATCTCGCTGGAAGCCATTTTCCAGAACCTTGCCGCCACCTACGCCCCGGTAGCGGCGCGGGCGGGCGTCAGCCTGCTCTTTCGTCCGGCCAGCCATCTCGTGCACACCGACCCGGTGCTAGTCGGCAGACTCCTGGGCAACCTCATCGACAACGCCCTCAAGTTCACCCATCCTCATCGCGGCAATGTGCTCGTCTGCGCGCGCCGTGACACACGGGATGCCCCGGGGGGCGGGCTGCGGATCGAAGTCCGCGACAACGGGCCGGGCATCGATGACGAACATCAACGCCGCATCTTCGACGAGTACTACCAGGCCGGAAACCCGGCGCGTAACCCCGGCGAAGGCCTGGGGCTCGGGCTCGCCATCGTTCAACGCATTGCCCGTCTGCTCGATCTGCCGCTGGGGCTTCGCACCCGCAGCGGCCAGGGAACGACTTTCTTCATCACCCTGCCGCTGGCTGGAGCCGGAGCCGGAACCGGAGCAGCTCCCGATCAATAAAGCAGATATTTCTTCCGCAGATCACGAAACGCCAGCAGCGGTTTTTGCCACTCGGCCACGATCTCCTGCGGCGGCCTGCCCTGGCGAAGTGCCTCGACCACTGCGCGTGAGCCTATCGAACCCAGGGTACGATCCAGCTCAAAACGCCCCGGATAAAGGCGCATCAGCGCATCGGCCAGTTCGATCCCCAGACGGCTTGCCTCCAGCCGCTCACGGTCGTCGAGCAGCACATGTACTCCCTGGCAGGGCTTGCCTGCATAAGCATTGTTCTCCGGCGTAAAACGGGATGCCTCGAAATGCACCCCGGGAATCTGCCGCCGGTTGAGCTCCGCCGCCAGAGCCTCCCCCACCACCCACGGCGCACCGACCACCTCGAAAGGCATTGCCGTCCCCCGGCCCACGCTGATATTCGCACCTTCAATCATGCCGATCGCCGGATACAGGGCCATAGCGGTCATATTGCGTAAATTGGGCGAAGGCGGCACGAAAGGCAGGCCGGTACGGTCAAACCACAGCTCACGCCGGTAATCCTTCATGCGGATCACTTCCGGCTGCAACCCGAGGTGCTGCTGATCGGCAAAAAGACGCGCCAGCTCCCCGACGGTCATGCCATGCCGCACCGGCAAGGGGTAATAAGCCGTGAAAGAACGCAGATCCGGGTCGAGCATGGGGCCTTCTACCGCCCGGGCATTGACGGGATTGGGCCGGTCGAGCACGAAAAATCGCAGCTTCTGGCGGGCAGCTGCTTCCATCGCATAACCCATGGTGCTGATGTAGGTGTAGAACCGCACCCCGGCATCCTGCAGATCGAAAACCAGCGCGTCGATTCCGGCAAGCATGGCAGGTGTGGGACGACGGAACTGGCCGTAGAGACTATGCACCGGCAGCCCGCTTGCCGCATCCACACCGGAAGGCACTTTCTCATCGAGCCTGCCCTGCAGGCCATGCTCCGGGCTGAACAGTGCCACAAGCCGGACATCCGGCGCGCGACGGAGCAGGTCGATGGTACGCCGCCCCGCCTTGTCGATCCCGCCCTGATGCGTGATGAGGCCAAGCCGCAACCCTGCCAGCGGAGCAAAGTTTTCGCTGGCCAGCACGTCGATCCCGCTCATGACACCGCCGCCCATCCTGTGTTTCGGCGGCACATCGGCATACGATGCCAAAGCTTCGTTGCTGGCCAGCACCTGCTCAAAAGACAGTGGCCCGACCGCATCGGCCACGATGGCGGCAACACGTTCGCGCAAAGGCCCGGCATCCCCCTTCTCGGCCGGATGAACGCGATTGCTCAAGATGACGACCCAGGTGCGGCTCACAGGGTCGATCCACAGCGATGTCCCCGTATAGCCGTTATGCCCGATGGCCCCCACGGGCGGCAACTGGTCACGGTTCGAGGCCAGCGGCGGGTCGGCACGCCAGCCCAGGGTACGCAGGGAATTTCGCGGCATTGCCACGAGCGGGCTGATCTGCGGCGTCTCCGCGAGGGCCAGCGATGCCGCACTCAGGATGGGCTGCCCGCCGTCCAGCAAGGCCTGGGCGAATTTCGACAGATCTGCGGCCGTGCCAAACATGCCTGCATGCCCTGCAACCCCCCCCATGCGCCAGGCCAGAGGATCATGCACTTCTCCCAGACGCAGATGCCCTTCGACGAATCCCGTCGGTGCCAGCCGGTCGCGCACCGGATCATTCGCCGCCGGGGGACGGGCAAAAAACCGGCTGTCCTTCATCTCCAGCGGCCTGAAAATATGGGTCTGCGCGTAAACATCCAGCGGTTGCCCGGAAACACGCCGCACCAGTTCGCCCAGCACAATGAAATTCACATCGCTATAGAGAATGGCCGATCCCGGCGTGGCCTGCGGTTTGAGGCGAAGGATCAGCTCGCGCGCTGCTGCCGCACCGCGCCAGTGCCTGGCCAGGGGCAAACCCGCAGGCAAGCCGGAAGTATGGGTCAGCAGTTGCCGCAGGGTGATCTTGTCTTTACCCGACGCGCCAAAATCTCGCCAGTAACGGGCTACCGGCGCGTCAAGCTGCAGCCTGCCCTGCTGCACAAGCTGCAAAATGGCCGTTGCGGTGACGAGGGGTTTGGTCAGTGAAGCCAGATCGAAGATCGTGTCTTCAGCCATCGGCTGCGCCGGTTGCAGCGTACGCAGGCCAAAAGCACGGTGATAGACGATCTGTCCTTCGTGGCCCACCAGCACCACAGCCCCCGGCAGATTGCCTGCCTGCCGCTGTGCTTCGACAACTTCGGCGATGGATGCCAGCTTGTCGACATCGAAAGCCAGTGCGGCAAGACTCGTCAGACTGAAAAACCCGCCAACGATCAGGCCGCGCCAGAATCTCATCTCAGTTTGTCGCGACGCGGGGCGAGGAAGGCGATTTCGTTGCCGTTGCCGCCGCAGTCGCAGTCGCAGCGGGCTGCGGTGCGAAAACCTGCGAGGAGGGCGAAGGAATCGCCGTCAACGGCGTGGTACGGGCCTTCAACCCCGCCTTGCTGTAACTGTTGCGCGGGTTCCAGAGCATCCAGCCGCCGCTGCCGAATTCATCGGCAGCACGAATCTGGTCACTGATTTCCTGTGCGCCGAAAGGACGGCGATCAAAGGCATAGTCCTTGAAGGACTGAAGCCAGGGGCGGAAACGCACCGCAGGCAGCTGGCTGCGCTCGGCCGCGCGCTTGAGCGTAAGCGAAATCAGCTCATAGGAATTCGCCACCGGATTGCGATAGCCGGGAATACCGAACTGGAAGCCTGAAGGGTAGAGCATGGGGGCGAGATAATCGACATGCGGGGCCACGCTATCGAGCCGCTGGCCAATGAATGTGTCATTGGCATTCCAGCTCACATAGCCAAAGATATCCGCAGAAATAAAAACGTTGTAAGGCGTGAGCCGCTGACGCGCGGCGGCCAGAAACCCGCTGATGGACTTGACGCGGTATTCCTCCGTGTTTTCTTTTGAAAAGACCAGCCCCGGTGTGTCCGGAAAACGCACATAGTCGAACTGGATTTCATCAAAACCCAGCTGCGCTGCCTCCTCGGCGATGTCGATGTTGTATTTCCAGATTTCGGGAAATCCGGCATCGACCCAGCCCAGCTTCTCCCGATCCAGCCAGGGCTTGCCATTGGCCGCGCGCACAGCCCATTGCGGCCGCGCCGTGGCGAGAAGATCATCCTTGAAAACGACAATGCGACCGATCAGATAAACCCCCCGGCCATGCAGATGGTCAATCATTTCCTTCATGTCGCGCACGGTGATGATGCGCTGCCCGCCGATCTCCGCCGACAGGGCAACCTTGCTCCTGTACGGAATCATGCCGCGATCCCCCTTGACGTCGACAACGAGAGCATTGAGTTCGGTCTGGTCGATCAGATCGAGTGCGGCATTGCGTAATACCTTGCTGCCGATGCCATAAAAAGACAGGTACAAAGCCTTGGGATTCAAGGGCTCCAGTCGCACGACAGGTGCTGCAGCATTCGCAGATGGCGGCAGGCTGGTGCGCCGATACCCCGCAGCCCGCACCCCGGTGGCTGCCCCGCGCAATGCTGTCGTGTCGATGGAAAATGCCCCATCCGCTCCCGTCACCACGACCTTTTGATCCGCCGTCACGATCGCCCCGGCCAAAGGCTTGCCCGTTCTGGCATCCACGACCTTGCCGGTCAAGGCCAGTGCCGCCAGCGGCAGGGCCGCCAGGCAAATACCGGCCATGAGGCGGCCCAATGTTCTGTTCAGAGATTTCATTGTCTTCCTTCTTTCAACATTTTTGCGAAGCCCTCAACACCCATGGCATCCACCATGAGATGGCGCGGTAAGGCCAGGAGTGCATCCCCGCTGCGCGCATGGCGGCCATCAATACTGAAAGCCGCCACATAACCTGCCGCCTGCGCGGCTTTCATCAATTCTTCGTCATAAATCCCGAAAGGCCAGGCCAGCATGTCGGCATCGGCATTCAGGCGTTTCTGCAGTGTTCTGCGCGATTTCTCAAGCTGGTTCTTCACGAAATCCTGATAAGCCTGCGGCGTCAGGCGACGCTTCTCGATCTTGAAATTCGGATGCCAGTAAGTGTGTGACTGAATGTCGAACAGCCCCGTTTCCTTCAGCTCGGCCAGCTGTTGCCAGGTCATGCCATAACTGGCGTTGGAAATCGCCGAGGGATAAATTAACAGCGTGACAGGAATTTTCTCGCGCAAGATGACGGGACGCAGATCGCTATAAACCGAGCGATGCCCGTCATCGACGGTAATGACAAGCGGTTTGACCGGCAGCTTGACTGCCTTGCCCTGCAGGGCATCTACCGCCAGACGCAGGGGAATCACCGTGTAACCCTGCTCGCGCAGGAGCTTCATCTGCCCGGCAAAGACTTCGTTACGCACCGTCATGCTGTCTGCCCGGGTATCCGCAAAACGATGGTAAGCCAGGACGGGGATACTGACAGTCGCACTGGCCACTATCGCCCAAAAAAACAGCAACAGTCCCGGCAGGCAGTTCAGCAAAAGGCGACGGCGCATGGTTTTCCCTGTCATTGAAGTTTGAACACTACCGGCAAAATCAATTCTTCCGTATCCGTAACCGGCACACGGCGCATGGCCAGCGCGGCATTGAGTGCCGCCCGGTCGAGCAGTTCATGGCCGCTGCCAGCGGCGATTCCTGCCTCGAGAATGCTGCCATCGGGGGCCAGTTTCAACAGTACTCTCACCTCGCCTTCCAGCCCCTGTTCGATGGCGGCAGGCGGATAAAACATGTGTGCCGCAAGCTTGAGCCGGGCCTCATGCACGACCCTGGGTGCCGCCTTCGCTGTTTTGGGCGGTGGAAGAATCGAAGCAGGAGCAGCAGCACTGGCCGGAGGGGGTTCATGCACAGCGGCGGGTTCTACCTTCTCCGGCTGGGCGGTTGCCAGGGTATTTTTCAGCAGGGGGTCATCCGCCGGTGCGGGTGCATCCTCAGGTCTTGGCAATAACCTTGCTTCCAGCTGGGCCCGTGGCGCGGTTTCCATGGCAGAGGGGATCTCCCGCCAGAGCCCGCGCAAAGCCCCCCAGGCGAGCATGACAAAAAGATGCAGCATCACCGACGCCAGCACGGCGGCCAGAAAACGGCGATCGGAAGACAGCATCGGCATGGAACCCCGGGTATCCGGAACAGAATTTGGACATCGCCGCGCATTCTGCTACAACGGCATCTTTTGTGTGCAGGTGTTCCGTGAACTTCCGCTCCCTCATGCGGCATCCCGTTGTTTTTGCCGGATTCATATTTTTTCTTCCACTGGCCCACGCGGAACCCGCCCCCCCGCCCGACCCGACAACCTTCGCGCTGGCCATCGAAACCGGCCAAACGGAACGCGTCAACACCTGGCTGAAGGAAGGCCTGAATCCGGATTTCACTGGCGACCGCATCGGCAGCGGCCTGATGATCGCCGCCTGGCATGGCAACATTCCCATGATGGAACTATTCATTCAGCGTGGCGCGCAGATCAACCTGACCAACCGCTACGATGAACAGGCCCTGCAACTGGCGGCCTGGCGAGGGCACATCGAAGCCGTCCGCTGGCTGCTCGAGCATGGCGCAAAGCCTGATCGCGACGGCGCGCGCTGGTCGGCCCTGCATTACGCCGCCTTTGCCAATCGCCCGGACATCAGCCGGCTTCTGCTCGAACGTGGAGCGCAGATCAATGCCCGCGCACCCAATGGTTCGACGGTGCTGATGATGGCCGCGCGCGAAGGCCATGCCGGGCTCGCCCGCCTACTGCTCGAGGCGGGGGCCGACCCCAAGGCCACAAACGAAGCCGGAGATGACGCGCTGGCCTGGGCCATGCGCCACGGCCATTACACCCTGGCAAAAACCATCTCCGGCGCAAGCGACTTTGCCCAGGCGGCGAAGGCCCTCCCGGCACACGACAAGCCGCCCCGGCGTTCTGTGGCCGCGCCCCCCGAAATGGAAGAAATCCTGCAGCAAATCCGCCTGGCTGAAGCTGCCGGGCAACCCGCCACCCGCTTCCGACAGCAGCTCATGGCGGCTGTCGAGCGATACAAAAAGGGAAGCCAGCGTATCGTCATCGGCGAGGCGGCAGGCAAGGCAGGAAAAACCGCTCCTCGCGGAAAGCCCGCTGCACTCATGATTACGGCAAAAAGGCCGGAGGCCGCAGCCCAGACAGGCGAACGGGCAGAACTGGTGTATCGCGGCACCCATGAAGCCCGGCCCCCGCATTCCGCCGACAAGCCGGAGACCACAGGCTCAAGCAGCAAAGACAGCGATGCCAGCGAAATTTCCCTCATCCTCGAACAGATGCAGCGCGCACGGGCCAGCGGCCAACCCGTCGAGGCACTCCGTCAGAAACTCTACCAGGCCGTCGCGCGGGCAAAATCCGCTTCCTGACACCCACCTCCCTTCCCATGGCACAATGCCCCTGCTCTTGTTCGTCAACCCCACAAATCGAGGTGTCAAGATGCAGAAAAAAGCCACCAGGAAAATCACCTGTGCCCAATCCCTCCTGCCCGCCCTGATCGGCGGCCTCGGCCTTTATGCCGGAGCCGTTCAGGCTTCCGGCTTCCAGTTACTCGAACAAAACGCCAGCGGTCTGGGCAATGCCTACGCTGGTTCGGCGGCTGTCGCAGAAGATGCCAGCACGGTATTCTTCAATCCCGCCGGCATGGCACTCCTGCCCGCAGAAAAAAAGCATGTCGCGGTTGGCCTCAACCTCATCAACCCTTCGGCAAAATTCTCGGATAACGGTAGCGTGAACCCCGTCTCACCGCCCATGTCGCTGGGGGCCAACAACGGTGGCGACGCCGGCAGCCTGGCCGCCGTGCCCCATGCTTACTTCACCATGCCACTGACCGGACAAATAAGCTTCGGCGTAGGCATGGGCGCGCCTTTTGGCCTGAAAACCGAGTATGACGACAGCTGGAAGGGCCGCTTTCTGGGGATCAAATCCTCGGTGGAAACCATCAACATCAACCCCTCGCTCTCCTTCAAGCTCAACGACACAGTTTCTCTGGGAATTGGTGCGAATTACCAGAAGCTGAAAGGGGAATTCACCAGCGCGGTCAATTACGCCTTCGTTCTGGACCAGCTGACCTCCAGCGTTCCGGGACTGGCCCCCCTGGCCGGGCTGGCCCCCGGCGCGGGCGAAGGCCGGGCCGTCATCAAGGGCGAGGACACTGCCTGGGGCTATAACCTCGGCGCGATGATCCAGCCCACCCCGGCAACCCGTCTGGGGATCGCTTATCGCTCAGCGACAAAATACCACCTGACCGGCTCCTCCAGCTTCACGCCCAACACCAACCTGGCCACCCTGCTCAACACCGTCTCCACGGTAGCCGGGCCTGCCGCAGCAACCACGCTCTCCGGCCGTCTGCCCACCCGGGGCGGCGCGATTTATTCGGACATCAAACTGCCCGACACACTGATCCTGAGCGGCATGCACCGTCTGAACGGACAATGGGATCTCCTGGCCGATCTCTCCTGGACAGGCTGGGCGAAAATCCAGTCGCTGGATTTCAAATATGCCAACGACAATTCCATGCTCAGTTCCACCCCGGAAAGATGGCGCAATACCCTGCGCGCGGCTCTCGGCGCGAATTTCCGGATGAGCCCGCAGATCACGCTGCGCGGCGGCCTGGCCTATGACCAGACACCGGTCGCTGCCAGCAACCGCACCCCGCGCCTGCCGGATAACAACCGCACCTGGCTCTCCTTCGGGGCGCAATACAGGCTCGCACAGAACAGTGCCATCGACATGGGCTACACCCATCTTTTCGTCGGCAACTCCAGCATCAATGACGCAGGCAGCAACACCAACAACAATGGCGTGCTGCGCGGCACTTACAAGAACAGCGTCGACATCCTGGGCCTGCAATACTCGCAGTCCTTCTGAACGACCACGCCGATCTTTTCAAAGCCGGGAACGGAAACGCTCCCGGCTTTTTTACGTCAGAATCGCCCAGTGATTCCCCGCTGCCATGCCAGGCGGCCAGCGCATCATCCCGCCACCCCCCGTCGGCTGCCACCGGGCAAGCCCCAGGCCGCCGCCTGCCGCTACCCCCTGGACGATACCATCGCTACCAATCACAGGCCAAAGCCCGCAGGGGTTTTGCACTTCCCCGATGCTCATCAACACCCCGGGCTTTTCAGGCTGCCACAAAACGATGCGATCCGCATGTTGCGCGGTGAGCACGAAGCCGCCATTGGGCCCGGCCGCCACATCCCCAGCGTAGCCGTTCAGCATATCGTAGGACGGAACATTCAATGCGTTCCCGTCCCAGACCGCCAGCAAAGGAGCCTTGCGTCGCGAGGCGACATCATCATGCTCCGCCTGCAGGCCGACCCCAAGCAAGGCTGGCGTTCCATCAAGCGGCTGGTTCCAGGCGATGTGATGCGGGCTCAGGCGTTTGTCACGCAAACGCCATTCGCCCAGCTTCCCGCCAGAGCCAGAGTCCATCAACACCAGAACAGGGTCCATCTGTTCCAGATTACGCTTGGCACCCGTAGCCGTCCGTGGGATGCCGCCATTGGCCACCACCAGACGCCCCCGGGCATCCACCAGAATCTGGTGCGGATCGATGCCGTGGGCAGAAAACTCCGCCACCTTGTGTAAATCCCGGACATCACGCACCGACACCCAGCCTGCCCCTGTTTTCCTGTCCGTCTCGCCGGTATAAAGCCACTGGCCATCGAGGCTGGCGATGACGTGCCCATCGAAAGTGCGACGACCACCTTCATCCTCCGCGTCCAGTCGCCTCACCTGTTTTCCTTCGTCATCCACACGCAATATCCATGTACCCGGCCGGGTCGCCACGGCAAGAAAGCCGCCACCTGGTTCGGGAACAATGGCATGAGGCTGTGTCGGCGTATTGACGGCGTTTTTCAGGAGAACTTTTCCGGCAGACCAATCCACCTGGAGAATCCCCACCTGCCAGTCACGCTCCTGCATGCGCCAGCCGCCGCCGACACGCATGTTTGCCGAAGCAGATTCCGCGCGGACGAGCGACGGCAAGGCCGAAGCTCCCAGCATCGCACCAAGCTGAAACAAGAAATGACGTCGATTCATGATCCACTCCTCCATCAAAACCTGAAGCTTGCGCCAAGCTGGATGTTGCGCGGCGCACCGGCGACGTAATGGCCGCGATACAGGGCGTCGGCATAGAGCTTGTTCGCCACGTTGCTCACATTGAGCTTGAGCGACAGATCACGCATGACGTTGTATTCAGCCATCAAGTCTGCCGTAACATAGCCCGGGGCAACGATATTGGCTGCCTGCTGTGGCGACATGCTGCTGCGAAGATTGAGCCCGCCACCAAGACGCCATTTCGGAGCCGGCTTCCATGTCGCCCAGACCGTGCCGCTGTGCTTCGGGGTGAGCCCTGGCCTCGCACCGACCATTTCTCCTTGCAGCAGGGTTGACCCATCCCGGGCTCCCTTGTCGATACGCGCCACGGGAATCCAGGCATAGGACATATAGATTTCAACATCGCGACCGATCCGCCCGGCAATATCTGCCTCGAACCCCGCCGAATGGCGCGCGCCGGACAGCAGATAGGTCGTCGGTGTAACGGACTCATCATCCCGGTTACGCTCGTTGTACTTCGTCGAATGGAACAGGGCGAAACGCAACACCCGATTACCTTCCTCGGAATCGAACTTCGCCCCAAGCTCGATGTTGCGGCTCTTTTCCGGCGGCGTATTGGAACCCAGGGCATCGTACTGGTAAGCATCGCCCGAAGTATTGAAAGACGTTCCATAGGAAAAGTGGAAAGACGAGAGAAAATCCGGCTGAAACAGCACACCCACGCGCTTGCTCCACAGGCCATCGCTGCGGCTGCGCGTCCCAGTGACCTGCCCCAGCGTGGCCGGAGCCGTCGAGAAACCGTGATACGTCCCCTCGAAGCGATCCCAGCGCAGGCCGCCTAGCAGTTTCCAGTGTTCGGCCACCTGCACCATGTCCTGGGCATAAACACCCAGGGCTTTCGACGAGAAATCACGGTTGATCCAGCTCACACGCTTCGATTCATCGACACTCGCACCATCGTCCGGTGTCCCAATGCGGGTTCTCGTCTTGTTGAGGCTGACCCCGGCTGGCAGACCAGGGGTATAGGCAGCAAAATCATCATTCGTCATATCGATGCCGGCCAGAACGGCGTGCTGCAAATTGAAGGCCCTGAACTTCCCGCTGTAGTCGCTTTGCAGCGTCTGCGTATCGAGGTTCATGGTTTTGTTATTCGTCCCGCGAGTAAGCTCGATGGCATCACTGAAATTCAGGCCCGTCACACTGGCCGGGCAAGCAGGATTGGTAACGGCCCCTGTGGCGGAATTCACGCTACGCTGGCAGAAACGGATGGCACTGGCACGCTGATCCCGCTCGAAACGCCCGGCGCGAAAACTCGTTCTGAGTTCGCCATCATCTGCAAAACGATGGCTGTGGCTCAAGGTTCCGTGGCTGGCCGTACCAGCGTTGTAATCACTGGCCATACCGTAATAATTTTTCGGATCAACCGGTGTGAGCACAGGCTGTTTCACCCCCGGTGCTGGTACCAGCCAGGGCATGCCGTAATTGATCCCGTTGTGGTTATCGAGATGAAACCCGCTGAACGTGAATTCATCGCTGCTCCCCGCGCCATACCGCCAGGCTCCGGCAATGCCTTTCTTGTCGAGCCCAGCCCCGTAAGTGCCAAAGGCTCCGGAGCCTGTCCACATCGTATTCAGCCGCAGTGCCGAATCGTTCCCTGTCTTGAGGTTGAAATCCCCCTCCAGCCGCGCGTAACGCCCGCTGCCCACGGTGGCGGTCACTTCATGGCGGTCAATCAGATCCGGCTCCTTGCTGACCTGATTCACCACCCCACCGGTCGAGCCGCGTCCGAACAACATGGAAGCCGAGCCGCGCAGCACTTCGAGACGATCGTAATTGAAAGTGTCGCGCTCATAAAAGGCCGGGTCACGCATCCCGTCTACGAAAATATCACCGCTGGCCTGCAGCGAAAAACCCCGCAGGCGAATATCCTCCTCACCCCCCTCCGCCGCCAGAAAACTCACCCCGGCAGTGTTGTGCAGCACTTCCTTCATGGTGTCGAGATGGCGGTCATCGATCAGCTTTTCCGTCACGACGGTCACGGATTGCGGAATGTCGCGCAGCTCCTGGCTGCCCTTGCCGATGCGGGTTTTTGTCGCCTGCAATGTTTCCTTGCCGGAAAGCTCCTGCGAGGCTTCAACACGCACGGCCGGCAGCATCGCATCCTGCGCCGCACCGGCCGGCATGGCGGGCGAGCCAAGAAAAAGAGAAACCGTCAGCGCACCGTGGCCGATGGGCGAAGTCTTGCAAATTTTGCGTCGGGACAACTCAGTCATGAATAAGCTCCTGTGATTTTCTGGATGATGGCTGGCTGACGCAAAAAAACGCTGGCTGGCGGTCTGGTTTGATTTACTTGGTGAGAATCAGCTTGTTCTCCCGTGTCACGCGCAGGATGTAACGCTGCCCGGCGTGTTCGATGAGCACCGTGCGGGCTCCCTTGAGCAGATCGCGGCTATTGACGACGTTCGCCGTTGCCGTTGCCACTGTCACAACGTCGGCAACGGGATCCTGCCGGGTGGGAGGCATCGTTCCGGTCATTTGGCTGGATCCGTAATGAAGCCGATACGTGTGATCCCAGCCCGCGCGGCAGCGGACATCACCTCGGCAACTTTTTCATAAGGGGTGGAGCGAGCTGCGGCCAGGTGCAGCTCGGGCTGCGGCGAACGCGCCGCCTCGGAAAAAAGACGCTGCGTCAACCCGGCGGCCTCCATCGGCACGCCGTTCCAGAAGAGCCGCGCATTCGAATCGATGCTCAACCGGATGACTTCCGGCTTCACATCGACCGGACTCGAAGAGGCGCGGGGCAGATCGATATTCACGGCATGCTGAAGCAACGGGGCAGCAACGATGAAAATCACCAGCAACACGAGCATCACGTCAATCAGCGGGATCATGTTGATCTCGGCAATGGCGTCGTCACCATCGTCATCGGTCAGGGTAGCAAAAGCCATACTGATCTCCTCAAGCCGCTGCGCGGGCCGCCACGCGGGCGATGATGCGCTCCGAAGTCTGCGCCACATCGTCCGAGCCGGTTTTTTGCTGTCCCTTCAAGCCTGTGGCCAGGAAGGTAAAAACGTCATGAGCAAAGGAGTTGAGCTCTGCCAGAGTATTCCGGCTGGCGCGTGCGAAGGCGTTGTAGGCAACTGCCGCAGGAATCGCGACGGCCAGCCCCAGGGCAGTCATGATGAGGGCTTCACCCACGGGGCCAGCAACCTGATCGAGGCTGCTGCGCCCGCTCATCCCGATCGCCAGCAGGGCGTGATATATCCCCCAGACCGTACCGAACAGGCCCACGAAAGGTGCGGAAGATGCGACTGTCGCGAGAAAGGTCTGGCCGTATTCCATCCGGGCCTTGTCCTGGGCAATGGCTCGTTTGAGTGCGCGGGTCAGGAATTCGTCGGGTGTCCCGGCATCAATCAGACCACGCGACATCTGACCTTCCTTACCGTAACGATGCTGCTCGACCGCAGTAAACCCGTGATGAACCAGGTGTGAAAAAGGCTCTGTCACGCCGGTTTCGCGCAAGCCACGCGCCACGGCATCCAGGCTACCAGCCTGCCAGAAACCCTTGAGAAATGCAGTGCTGCGCCGCTGTGCGCGAAACAGCTGCCAGCCTTTGGCCAGAATGAGATACCAGACACCGATTGACATGACGCCCATGATGAAAAGAATCAGGCGCGCTACGGCATCAGCCTGACCAAGAAAGTGGGCAAAGCCCAAAGACGAGACGGACGCTTCCATACCTACTCCTTCAACGAAAAAACAATGGGGACAATGACGCTGGCAGCAACGGCCAGATCCCCCTGACGCGCCGGCGTGAACCGCCAGCTTCTGACAGCATCGAGTGCCGCCCTGTCCAGACGCAAAGAACCGCTGCCCTGATGCAACTGAACGTCCGTCGGCCTGCCCGCAGAATCCACGGCCACACGCAGCAGAACCTTCCCCTGCTCTCCCATGCGCCGGGACAAGGGTGGATACACCGGGCGGGGGTTATCCAGATAAGCCGCATCGAACCGTGGAAGCGACACCGGAGCTGGCGCATGCGAAACAGAAACATCCACTGCCACGGAAGCATCCACCGGCAAAGACGGCGCGTTATCACGCTGACTGGCTGACTGTGAATCCGGAATGGCTGCCGCAATCTGAATCTGCGAGGGCTCTTCCGGATTCACAGTCTGAAACCGAGGCTCGATGGCAGGCTTCTGGCGGGAGGGCATCGGCTTTGGCACGGCGGCCGGTGTCAGCTGAACCGGCTCGACAGCATCGGAATCCACTGCCAAAAGGCTGACACTCAAAACCGGATCAGCCGCCTGAAACTCAACGCTCGGCGCTTGCATCAGCGCCCAGACCATCGCCCCATGCAATGCGACGACCAAAGCCATCTGGCCCGGTGCAAGCCCGCGAGAAACCCGGCAATCAAACACTATTCCCCTCCGTCATTCCGTCACGGCAGACAAACACAGAACAAATTTCACCCGGAAAACCAGGGCACACCTGGCATCTCCCTTGGCCCGGCATCTACTTTGGTATCCGAAAAAACCGGCCCACCACATCGGCCACACCAAACCTGGTGCACCTGACCGTTAATGAGATTGATTATCATTTGCTAACTTTTCAATGTCAACGCCCAGTGGAAAATTCTTTCCCACCCGCCGGGTCGCCAGTTAAGAAACGACTTACAAATCACATCCTATTACCATTGATTTCATTCAACAAAATGATTTCAAAAAATCAGCCAAAGTCATAGCTAAGTCATTGTCCCCCAAAGAAAAAAGCGGTTTTTCCCTTGACCACTTAAAAAATCTGAAATAAAGTGGGAAGAAGTGGGTGGAAGTGGGAAATTCACACAAAAACCGACCGGTTTTTACCGCACCGGGTTTGAATCGACAGGGGGCAAATCAGCGTGTTCCAGGGGGCAACCGCATTGAATCTCGATGCCAAGGGGCGCATGGCGATCCCGGCGCGGCATCGTGACGCCTTGCAAGTGCTTGGCACGGGCCGACTGGTGCTGACAGCGCATCCGCATCGCTGCCTGCTGCTCTACCCGGCTCCCGCCTGGGAACCGGTGCGCGACAAGGTGCTAGCAGTCTCCAGCCTGGATGCCCAGTCCGCGCTGTTGCGCCGCTTGCTCGTCGGTAACGCGATCGACACGGAGATGGACGCCGCAGGCCGTCTGCTCGTCACACCGGAATTGCGCCGCTATGCCGGGCTCGAAAAAGAAATCTGGATGGTGGGCCAAGGCTCGCACTTTGAAATCTGGAGCGATGCCGGCTGGCAAGCCCAGCAAGAGGCGATCTTTGCCCTGGGCGACAAACTTCTGCCCCCCGGACTGGAGAATCTGACGCTGTGAATACCGGTGCGCCCCTCGGGCATCGCACCGTGCTGCTGCAAGAAGCGGTTGATGCGCTGGCCATTCGCCCGGAGGGTATCTATGTGGATGCCACCTTCGGACGAGGCGGGCATAGCCGGGCGATTCTTGAGCGACTGGGCACGCAAGGCCGCCTGATCGCGCTGGATCGTGACCTGACAGCTGTCGCAGCGTCGCAGGCATTAATGGCGGAAGACTCGCGTTTCAGCCTGCGCCACGCGCGTTTTGGCGAAATGTCGCAGGTGCTGGACGAATTACAGGTCGGGCAGGTCGATGGCGTACTGCTGGATATTGGCGTGTCATCGCCGCAGCTGGACGAAGCCGCGCGGGGATTCAGTTTTCGCTTCGACGCACCGCTCGACATGCGTATGGATACCAGCCGTGGCCAGACGGCGGCGGACTGGTTGGATCAGGCTTCTCAACAGGAAATAGAAAGGGTCATCAAAAATTATGGTGAAGAACGGTTTGCTCATGCGATTGCAAAGGCGGTTGTGGCTACTCGGGCCGAATGCCGTATTACAACCACTGGACAATTTGCCGCGCTCGTGGAAAAAGCCGTCCGTACGCGCGAACCGGGCCAGCATCCGGCGACCCGCAGCTTTCAGGCCTTGCGGATACACATCAATCAGGAACTTGAGGAACTGTCGCTAGCCCTGCCGCAGGCGGCGACACGCCTCAAGCCTGGAGGGCGTCTGGTGGTCATCAGTTTTCATTCCCTCGAAGACCGCATCGTCAAGCATTTCATGCGCGACGAATCGCAGCCGCCACGCCTGCCCAGCCGTTTGCCGATCCGGGCTGCCGAATTGCCGCAACCCCGGCTGCGCCTGACTGGAAAGCCGGTATTTCCCGGTAACGAAGAAGTAACCGCCAATCCCCGCGCTCGCAGTGCTGTCATGCGTGTCGCGGAAAAAGCGGCAGAAAACAAGGCTTGAGGCCAGGCCTTCTCACTCCCCCATGCTCCGTCTGAACCTGATCCTGCTGATTGTCGCCGTGGCCTGCGCCCTCGGAACAGTCAATTCGAATCATCGTGCCAGAAAGCTGGTGACGCAAATCGAGCACGAGCAGGCCCGGATGCGTGATCTCGATGTCGAGTGGGGGCAATTACAGCTGGAGCAAAGCACCTGGGCCAGCCACGCACGGGTGGAATCCATCGCCCGGGACAAATTGCACATGAAGCCGCCCGCGGGCCCCCAGATCATGAGCGTTGAACTGTCCGGCAAACAGGCCACCATCCGGGCGGCGGCAAAATGAAATTTTCCCGAAGCCCCCTGCTGTCCGAAGTGCTGCCCCAGTGGCGTTCCCGCCTGGTGCTGCTGGTGCTCTCCCTGGGCTTTGTCGCCCTGGCCGGGTGGGCTATTTACCTGCAAGGTTTCAATAGCGGATTCCTTCAGGAAAAAGGGGCGTCACGCTATTCCCGTGTCATCGAAATGCCTGCGACCCGTGGCCGCATCCTGGATCGGCACGGAGAAGTCGTCGCCATGTCGACGCCGGTCAAGTCCATCTGGGCCATTCCGGAAGATGCCAAACTGCAACCGGCGCAGGCGAGAAACCTGGCTGGCCTGCTGGAAATGGACGTGCGCGAACTGAATCACAAGCTCGCCAGCAACCGGGATTTTGTCTTCATCAAACAGCAGATCTCCCCCGAGCTGGCCGACAGGATTGCCCGGCTCGATCTGCCGGGCATACACGAACAGCGGGAATACCGACGCTATTACCCGGCAGCCGATGTCACCTCTCACCTGCTGGGTTTCACCGGTGACAAAGATATCGGGCAAGAAGGGGTGGAGCTGGCCTTTCAGGAAAAACTTGCCGGCAAGCCCGGAAGCCGTCGCGTCATCAAAGACAGGCGCGGCCAGATCGTCGAAGACGTCGAAAGCATCCGCCCCCCCCAGGAGGGCCGGGACATTGATCTGGCCATTGACTCAAAAATTCAGTATCTGGCTTACAGCAATCTGCGTCAGGCCATGATCGATCACAAGGCCAGAGGCGGTGGTGTCGTCGTTTTGGACGCCAAGACGGGTGAAATCCTGGCCTTGGTCAACTTCCCGACCTACAACCCGAACAACCGGGCGCGCCTCGTGGGCGGATCGTTGCGTAATCGTGCCCTGACAGACACTTTCGAACCCGGCTCGACCATGAAGCCTTTTACAATCGGGCTTGGCCTGGAAAAAGGGAAATACCGGCCAGACACCCCGATTCAGACGGCCCCGGGCTATCTTTCCATCGGCAATGCCACCATTCATGATGCCCATGTCCACGGTGTGCTCTCGGTAGCCCAGGTCATCCAGAAATCCTCCAACGTCGGTTCGGCAAAGATTGCCCTGAGTTTTCCTCCACAGGAAATGTGGGAAATGTTCGACGCGCTCGGTTTTGGCACGCCGCTCAAGCTCGGCTTTCCCGGGGAAGTCGGCGGCCGTCTGCGGGCGGCAAAGACCTGGCGACCCATCGAGCAGGCCACCATGGCTTATGGTCACGGTATTTCCGTCACTCTCATCCAGCTGGCCCACGCCTACCTCGCCTTTGCGCGGGATGGCGATCTCGTACCGCTCTCCCTCCTGCGGATGGATGCCCCTCCGCCGACCGGCAGACAAGTCTTCTCCGGGCAGACGGCCCGGGAAGTCCGCGCCATGCTGGA
>CAZFPI010000001.1:0-19833 GCA_964521075.1 uncultured Sterolibacterium sp. | reverse complement strand
GTATTTTCACGCGTCATGGGAGGCAGCCTGCGTACCCTGGGGATCGCACCGGATGCCGATGCCAGACAACAGGCTACCGCCACCGAAAATGCGCCGGTCGTCAAGGAGAGCATGTGAAGCCGCCTGCCAAAACCATTATCGAAACAACCGCCGGAATTCTCGATGAACTCAGGCGGCTGGGCATTTCCGCCAAGGGCATTCAATCAGACTCGCGGCGTCTGCTCCCGGGCGAGATATTCGCCGCCCTGCCAGGCCAGCGCAGCGATGGGCGTCAACACATATCCGACGCCCTGTCGCGGGGAGCCTGCGCCATTCTCTGGGAAAGCGAATCCTCTGGCGAGCTTGCTGCGAAGATGGGGAAAACCCCCAATATCCCGGTACGCGGCCTCATCAACCTGACCGGAGAACTCGGTCATGAAATCTGCGGCCGCCCCTCGGAACACATCAAGGTCTGCGGCATCACGGGAACCAACGGAAAAACCTCGGTCAGCCAGTGGATTGCCCAGGCGATGAGCCTGGCAGATCAGCCCTGCGGCGCGATCGGCACACTGGGCAACGGCATCTACGGCAAGGAACGCCAGCCCGGCGAAAACACCACGCCGGACGCACTGACACTCCAGTCCACGCTGGCAAAAATTCGGGACGACGGCGCGAAATTCTGTGCCATGGAAGTCTCCTCCATCGGCCTTGACCAGGGGCGGGTCAATGCCGTTCATTTCGATACCGTCGTCTTCACCAACCTCACGCGCGACCACCTGGAATATCACGGCGGCATGCTTCAGTATGCGGCAGCCAAGGCCCGGCTTTTTGAACTGCCTGGCATACGCACCGCCGTACTCAACCTCGACGACCCGCTCGGCGTCGCACTGGCTGGACATCTTGCCGGGAAAGGCGTGCAGCGCATCGGCTACACCCTGGACGAAAACAACCCCCACGCAGTCAGCGTCGACGAATGTCTCAGTGCCCGTCACCTGTCGATTAGCGGAGAGGGGGTGAAATTCACCCTGGCGACCACGCGCGAAGAATTCGGCATCACCTCCCGTCTGCTGGGCCGTTTCAATGTTTCCAACCTGCTGGCCGTCTTTGGCGCGCTGACAGGAATGGGCCTGTCACCCGCGATTGCGGCAAGAAAACTGGGCGAACTGACACCGCCCGCAGGCCGCCTGCAGATCGTGCCTCGTCACGCAGACCGGCATGAACCGCTTGTCGTCGTCGACTACGCCCATACACCCGATGCACTCGAACAAGCCCTCCGCACCTTGCGTGAAGTCGCCACAGCACGCGGCGGGCAGCTTGGCTGCGTCTTCGGTTGCGGTGGTTCACGCGACCCGGGTAAACGCCCCCTGATGGGCCGGGCAGCAGAACGCCATGCCGACCGGATCATCGTCACCAGCGACAACCCCCGGAATGAAGATCCCCGGGCCATCATCGACGCCATACTGGAAGGCATGCAAACCGCTGCCCGCACCGATACGGATCGCGCGGCCGCGATCCATACCGCCGTGCAAGGCATGCAAGCCACCGACGTACTGCTGATCGCAGGCAAAGGCCACGAGGATTATCAGGAAATCGCCGGGAAACGCACCCCCTTCTCCGATCTCGAACAGGCGCAAGCTGCCCTCGCCCGCTGGCGAAAGAACGGCATGATGTCGCTCGATGAAGCAGCCAGGGCCTGTGGGGGATACCTGCACCAGCCAGACCAGGCATCCCTGGAATTCAGTGCTGTCTCCACCGACAGCCGCAAGCTCGCGGCAGGTGAGCTTTTCATTGCCCTTCGGGGGGAAAACTTTGACGGGCACGATTTCGTCCTGTCCGCCACCGAACAGGGAGTCGCCGCCGCACTCGTCGATGAAGCCTGGATGGCACAACAAACTCACGCGGCGGACGGCCTGCCGCGTCTACCGCTGATCGTCGTAGCCGACACCCGGCGCGCGCTGGGACAACTTGCCCACGCCTGGCGAAACCGTTTCCGCCTGCCGCTGATCGGCATAACCGGCAGCAATGGCAAAACAACGGTCAAGGAAATGTGCGCGCTCATCCTGCGCGAACAGGCACGAGCCGAAGGTGACGACCCGGCCACAGCCGTGCTTTCCACCCTGGGCAATCTCAATAATGACATTGGGCTTCCCCTGATGCTATTGCGCCTGCGTTCGACGCATCGTGCGGCAGTAATCGAAATGGGCATGAACCACCCCGGCGAAATCGACACGCTGACGCGCATCGCAGTGCCCACCGTCGCGCTGATCAACAATGCCCAGCACGCCCACCTCGAAGGACTGGGCAGCCTGACCGCCGTTGCCCGGGCCAAGGGAGAAATTTTCGCCGGTCTTTCTTCCGAGGGAACGGCCATCATCAACCGGGATGACAGCCATGGCGAGCTGTGGCATCAGCTTGCGCTGCAGGCGGGGATAGAGCACATCATCGGCTTCGGCATCGACGGTAGCGGCGAAGTACAAGGCGAATATCGCCCGGCCCATGCGCCAGGTGGCCAGCTGATCTTGCACACCCCCCAAGGCGAAGGCATCGTTGACCTCAAGGTTCCCGGCCAGCACAACGCCCGTAACGCCGTGGCGGCAGCCGCAGCCTGCCTGGCGGCAGGTGTGCCACTGGCTACCGTCGTCGCCGGGCTCTCAGCCTATGCGGGTGTCAAGGGGCGTCTGCAGCAACGGGCGGGCATCTCGGGCTCGCACATCATCGACGACAGCTACAACGCCAATCCGGATTCCATGCGGGCGGCCCTCGACGTTCTGGCCACACTCCCGGGCAAGAAAATCTTTGTCATGGGCGACATGGGGGAAGTTGGCGAGCAAAGCGGGCAATTCCACGACGAGATCGGCGGCTACGCCAAAAGCACTGGCGTCGACCATCTGCTGGCACTGGGCCAACACACAGCCGCCGCCGTACGAAATTTTGGTGAAGGCGCGCAACATTTCGCCAGCCTCGCCCCCCTGCTCAACGCGCTGCGCCCCCTGCTGGATGCCGACACCACCGTTCTCATCAAGGGCTCGCGCTTCATGCGTATGGAGCGTGTGGCCGAAGCCATTGAAGACACCTCAAAGAACTGACCCCATGAAATCACCAGAAAAATTCCCGGGAGAACGTCATGCTGCTTGAACTCAGCCTGTGGCTGGCGAAAGACATCCATGCCTTTAATGTGTTCAGCTACATCACCCTCCGGGCGGTGCTCGCGTCGATGACGGCCCTTCTGATCTCCTTCGCCTTCGGCCCGGCCGTCATCCGCTGGCTGGCCGCGAAAAAGATCGGCCAGTCGGTGCGTGACGACGGCCCCAAGACGCATCTTGTCAAGGCCGGCACACCAACGATGGGCGGTGCGCTGATCCTTCTGTCCGTATCGGTTTCCACCCTGCTATGGGCAGATCTCTCCAATCGCTTCGTCTGGATTGTCCTGCTGGTGACACTCGGTTTCGGGGCCGTTGGCTGGGTCGATGACTGGCGCAAGGTCGTTCATCGCAACCCGAAAGGGCTCTCGGCACGCGCAAAATTCTCCTGGCAATCCGTGATCGCGGCCATCGCTGCCGTCTTCCTTGCCTTTGCCGTTGCCGCACCTGACAACAGCCGCCTGGGAGATCTGCTCCTCACCTGGATACAAGGAGGCGGCTTCGACATGGAGCTACCTCCCAAGGCGGCCCTGATCGTGCCATTTTTCAAGAGCATCAGCTATCCGCTGGGCGTCTTCGGCTTCATGATTCTCAGCTATCTGGTCATCGTTGGCTCAAGTAACGCCGTCAACCTCACAGACGGCCTCGATGGCCTGGCCATCATGCCGACTGTCATGGTCGGCGCGGGGCTGGGCATCTTCGCCTATGTCGCCGGCCATGCAGGCATCTCAAAATATCTGCTGCTCCCCTACATCCCGGGTGCGGGTGAGCTTTGTGTCTTCTGCGGCGCGCTGGCCGGAGCCGGGCTGGGGTTTCTCTGGTTCAACGCTTACCCCGCCGAAGTTTTCATGGGCGATGTCGGCGCGCTGGCCCTGGGGGCCGCCCTGGGCACAGTCGCCATCATCGTACGTCAGGAAATCGTGCTCTTCATCATGGGCGGCGTCTTCGTTGCCGAAACTGTTTCCGTCATGCTCCAGGTGGGTTATTTCAAACTGACGGGGGGCAAACGCATTTTCCGCATGGCCCCGCTGCACCACCATTTCGAACTGGGCGGCTGGAAGGAAACCCAGGTCGTCGTGCGCTTCTGGATCATCACCATCATGCTGGTGCTGTTTGGCCTGTCGACCCTCAAGATCCGCTGAACGGGGCAGAAACACGATGTCACTGAATGGCCAACACATCCTGATCCTGGGCCTGGGGGAATCCGGCCTGGCAATGGCCCGCTGGTGTGCCCGGCAGGGCGCACAGGTACGTGTGGCCGACACACGCGCATCCCCGCCCGGGCTGACACAGCTACAGGCCACCTTGCCGCAAGCTGAATTCATCAGCGGCCCCTTTGACAAAAATCTGCTTGGCGGCATCGACCAGCTGGCCATCTCGCCCGGCCTGTCGGCGGGCCAGATGGTGGTATTCGAAGCCCGGGCACGCGGCATCCGTGTCGTCGGGGAAATCGAACTGTTCGCCCAGGCCCTGCGCGGGCCGGGTATGCATGACCGCTGCAAGATCATCGCCATCACCGGAACGAACGGCAAGACCACGACCACCGCACTGACGGCCCATCTGTGCCGTGCTGCCGGGCGCGATGCCGAAGCGTGTGGCAACATTTCTCCTGCCGCGCTCGACGCCCTGATGACGCGCCTCGATGCTGGCAAGCTGCCGGAAATCTGGGTGCTGGAACTATCGAGCTTCCAGCTGGAAACCCTGGAAACCCTGAATGCCGATGTGGCGACTGTCCTCAATATCAGCGATGACCATCTCGACCGCTACATCGACCTCGATGAATACGCCAGTGCCAAAGCCCGTATCTTCGATGGCGAAGGCGCGCAAATTCTCAACAGGGAAGATGCACGCGTCAAACGCATGGCGAGGGCTGACCGGACATTACTAAGTTTTGGGCTGGACGCCCCTGGCATGACGCAGGACTTCGGTCTTCGCCAGCGCGATGGCGAACCCTGGCTCGTACAAGGCGAGCATTTCCTGCTCCCCTTGTCCCGGCTGCCCATGCCGGGCCTGCACAATGCCACGAACGCCATGGCCGCCCTGGCCTTGTGCCACGCACTTGGCCTGCCCATGGAGCGGCTTGTTCAAGGGCTGCAATCCTTTCGCGGCCTGCCGCACCGCGTGGAATTCGTTGCCGAAACCAGTGGCATCCGTTACTACGACGACTCCAAAGGAACCAATGTCGGTGCCACCGTTGCCGGGCTTTCCGGGCTAGGCGGGCAGATGGCCTCCCGGGCAGCGCAGGCCCGGATCGTTCTGATCGCAGGCGGCGATGGCAAAGGGCAAGATTTCTCCCCCCTCGGAGCGGCCGTTATGGCTCATGCCCGCGCCGTGGTGCTGATCGGCCGCGATGCGCCAAAAATCGAAGCCGTGCTGCAAGGCAGCGGAGTGCCGCTGAAACAGGCAAAAGACATGGATGATGCCGTACGTCTTGCCACCTCTGCCGCGCAGCCGGGCGATGCCGTCCTGCTCTCCCCCGCCTGCGCCAGTTTCGACATGTACCGCAATTACACCCACCGCGCCGAAGTCTTTATCGCCGCAGTCCGATCGGTCAAAACACTGCGGGAGGGCCACTGAATGCTGCGTAACCAGCCTGCCGTCCAGGAATACGACCCCTTCCTGCTCTGGTCCGCGCTGACCTTGCTGATGCTGGGGATGGTCATGGTGTATTCCGCCTCGATCGCCACGGCGGAAGGCAGCCGTTTCACCAATCACCAGACCAGCTATTTTCTGATACGCCATGCCGTCTTTCTGGTCATCGGCCTGCTGACTGCCGTACTCGCCTTCCAGCAGCCCATGCGCTTCTGGCAACAGGTCGCCCCCAAGCTCTTTTTTGGCGGAGCCTTGCTGCTGCTGCTGGTGCTGATCCCGCATATTGGACGTTCTGTCAATGGCGCACAACGCTGGCTGCCGATGGGGCCAATCAACCTCCAGCCCTCCGAGCTGATGAAGCTGTTTGCCGTGCTCTACGCTGCCGACTACACCTCGCGCAAACTCGCCGACATGAGCTCTCTCCTGCGCGGTTTCCTTCCGATGGCAGCTGTCATGCTGATGGTCGGCTTCCTCCTGCTGCGCGAGCCGGATTTCGGAGCATTCGTCGTCATTGTCGCCATTGCCATGGGCATCCTGTTTCTTGGCGGCATCAATGCCCGGATTTTCATCGGGCTCATCTTCCTGCTGCTGATCGGTTTTGCCATCCTGATCTGGAGCTCCCCCTATCGGCGGGAACGCATGTTCGGCTTCATGGACCCCTGGCAGGATGCCTATGGCAAGGGCTACCAGCTCTCCCACGCCCTGATCGCCTTTGGGCGGGGCGAATGGTTGGGCGTCGGGCTAGGTGGCAGTGTCGAAAAGCTGTTCTACCTGCCCGAAGCCCATACCGATTTCCTGCTGGCCGTCATCGCCGAAGAGCTCGGTTTTGCAGGCGTAGCCGTAGTCATTGGCCTGTTTGCCCTGCTGGTACAACGCGCCTTCGTCATCGGCCGCCAGGCTCTTGTGCTCGACCGCCGCATTTTCTCCGGCCTCGTGGCCCAGGGCATCGGCATCTGGATCGGTGTGCAGTCCTTCATCAACATGGGCGTGAATATGGGCCTGCTGCCCACCAAGGGGCTGACCCTGCCATTGATGAGTTACGGCGGCTCCGGGGTCGTCGCCAATTGTGTGGCCCTGGCCATTCTGATGCGGATCGACTACGAGAACCGTTTATTGATGCGGGGGCAGAATCCGTGACGGACAGACAATCAAACACACGCACTCTCCTCGTCATGGCAGGCGGCACGGGCGGGCACATTTTCCCCGGGCTGGCTGTCGCCGACGCCGTGAAGGCAGCGGGCTGGCGTGTCGTCTGGCTAGGGAACCCTGAAGGGATGGAAGCCCGGCTCGTCCCTTCACGCGGCTACGAAATGGCAGAGCTGCGCTTTGGTGCGCTGCGCGGCAAGGGCTTGCTACGCAAACTTCTCCTGCCCATCAACCTGCTTCGCGCCTTCCGCCAGGCACTGGCCCGACTCGGTGAAATCCGGCCTGACGTCGTGATCGGCCTGGGCGGTTTCGTCAGCTTTCCGGCAGGCATGATGGCCGTCCTCAAAGGCATCCCTCTGGTCGTCCACGAACAAAACTCCGTTGCCGGACTCGCCAACCGCGTACTGGCCGGAGTGGCTGACCGCCTCCTGACAGGATTTCCGCAGGTGATGAAAAAAGCCGAGTGGGCAGGCAACCCCGTCCGCGCCGACATCGCCGCCTTGCCCGCCCCGGAAACCCGTTACGCCGAACGCGCCCGGCAAGGCGGGCCACTGCACCTGCTGGTGGTAGGCGGAAGTCTGGGCGCACTGGCCCTCAATGAAATCCTGCCACAGGCCATGGCCCTGATCCCCGAAACGGAACGCCCGGAAATCGTGCATCAGTCCGGCGAAAAACATCTGGCTTCCCTGGAATCAGGCTACGCACAGGCCGGGGTACGCGCCCATTGCGTCCCTTTCATCGAAGACATGGCCGGAGCTTACGCCTGGGCTGACCTGGTGATCTGCCGCGCAGGAGCCCTGACCATCGCAGAACTCTCCGCCGCCGGCGTGGCCAGCATCCTCGTTCCCTTCCCCTACGCCGTCGACGATCACCAAACCGGCAATGCGCGTTTTCTGGCAACGGCCGGGGCCGCCATTCTCCTGCCGCAAACGGAGCTGACCGCCGAGAAACTTTCCCTGCTCAATCGCATGGATCGAAGCCAGTTGCAGCAGATGGCGCAAAAAGCACGCGAACTGGCACGACCAGATGCCACGGAACACGTCGCAAAAACCTGCATGGAGCTCGCGAAATGAAACACAAGGTCAAACGCATTCATTTCGTCGGCATCGGTGGCTCGGGCATGAGCGGCATTGCCGAAGTCCTGGTGACACAAGGCTACGAAGTCAGCGGCTCGGATATTGGCAGCAACGCAGCGACACGCCGCCTGGGCAGCCTGGGCGTTCGGGTGCTGCAAGGCCACGACGCCGCCCATGTCGCCACGGTGGATGCTGTCGTTGTCTCAACCGCCATCCGGCAGGACAACCCGGAAATCGTCGCCGCCCGGGAACGCAAGATTCCCGTCGTGCCCCGCGCGCAGATGCTGGCCGAACTGATGCGCTTCAAACAAGGCATCGCCGTCGCGGGTACACACGGTAAAACCACGACAACGAGCCTCATCGCCAGCATTCTGGGTGAAGGCGGCACAGACCCCACCTTCGTCATCGGCGGACGCCTGAACTCTGCCGGGGCAAACGCGCAACTAGGACAAGGCGATTATCTTGTCGCAGAAGCCGACGAATCTGACGCCTCCTTCCTGTGCCTGTCGCCCATGATTTCTGTCGTCACCAATATCGACGCAGACCACATGGAAACCTACGATCACAGTCTGGACAAACTGCGCCAGTCCTTCGTCGATTTTCTCCACCGTCTGCCCTTCTACGGCGTGGCCGTGCTGTGCGAAGACGATGCCAATGTGCGCGAGATACTGCCACGCATCAACAAACAGATCGTGACCTACGGCATCGGCCCGGATACCACGGCCAATTTTCGCGCCGAAAACATCGTGGCCAAAGGCGGGCAGATGCACTTCGACTGCGTCCGGGTCAACGGCAGCATCAGCCGTCTGCCCATCATCCTCAACACACCCGGCCGACACAATGTATTGAACGCCCTGGCTGCCATCGCCGTCGCCACCGAAGTCGGCATCGATGACGAATCCATCCGTCGCGCCCTGGCCGGTTTCAAGGGCGTGGGGCGGCGTTTCCAGCGGTACGGGGAAATCGCCCTGCCCTCCGGCGGCAGCTTCACGCTCATCGACGACTACGGCCATCACCCCGTAGAAATGGCCGCCGTGCTCGAAGCCGCGCGCGGAGCTTTCCCCGACCGTCGCCTCTTGCTGGCCTTCCAGCCCCACCGCTACACACGAACGCGCGACTGCTTTGAAGACTTCGTCAAGGTACTCTCGGGTTTCGATGCCCTGCTGCTGGCCGAAGTCTATGCCGCTGGTGAAGCTCCCATCGTCGCGGCCGATGGCCGCACCCTGGCGCGGGCCGTGCGTGTCGCGGGCAAAGTCGAACCAGTCTTCATAGACGACATCACCGCGATGCCTCAATCCATTCTTGCTGCAGCCCGTGATGGTGATGTGGTCTTCACGATGGGGGCCGGCTCGATTGGCAACGTCCCGGCCCGCCTGGCCAGCGGAGAAGTCTGAACATCATGACAAGCACGGCGGGAAACCCTCACCTGGCACCACTACGGGGCAAGCTGCAGATCGACGAATCGATGGCGCGCCATGTTTCGTGGCGGGCGGGTGGGCGCGTGGCGCGCGCCTACACACCGGCCGACCTCGACGATCTGGGCGATTTCCTGCGCGGCCTGCGCCAAGATGAGCCGCTTCTGTTCGTGGGCCTGGGCTCCAACCTGCTGGTGCGCGACGGCGGTTTTGATGGCACGGTCATTTTTACCCATGGCACACTCGGCACACTGCGCCTTCTGGACGATGGCACGATCTACGCCGAAGCGGGCGTGGCCAGCCCGAAGCTCGCGCGTTTTGCCGCGAACCACGGCTTTTCCGGCGCGGAATTCCTGGCAGGCATCCCCGGCACGATTGGTGGAGCACTGGCGATGAATGCAGGCTGTCATGGCGGAGAAACATGGAATCACGTCCTGCGTGTGCTCACCCTCGACCGATCGGGCAAATGCCATGAACGCGGGCGCGACGATTTCGCTGTGAGCTACCGTCATGCTGGCCTGCGGGAGCACTGCGACGAATGGTTCGCCGCAGCCTGGTTCCGCTTTGAAAAGGGAGAAGCAGAAGCTGCCCGGGCCTGCATCAAGGCCCTGCTCGAAAAACGGATTGCCACGCAGCCCCTGCAGCAGCCCAATGCCGGCTCCGTCTTTCGCAATCCACCGGGGGATCATGCCGCGCGGCTGATCGAAGCAGCGGGTTTGAAAGGTTATGGCGTCGGCGGTGCGAAAGTTTCGGAAATACATTCGAATTTCATCGTTAATCCGCAGACCAAAGCGAGCGCCTCTGAGATAGAAATGCTCATTGGAGAAATACAGGAAAAAATCCGGGCCCGATTCGGTGTCACGCTGGTTCCGGAAGTGCGTATCGTGGGAGAAAAACTTGGTGCAGCCTGATTTTGGCAAGGTAGCGGTAATTTTTGGCGGCAGTTCCGCCGAACGTGAAGTCTCGCTGAAAAGCGGGGCCGCCGTGCTCTCGGCCCTCAAGAATGCCGGAGTCGACGCCCACGCCTTCGATCCACGCGAGCAGCCGCTCTCCCGTCTGCGCGACGATGGCTACCAGCGCGCCTTCATCGCCATGCACGGCCAGGGAGGCGAAGACGGCACATTGCAAGGCGCGCTGGAACTAATGCGAATTCCCTACACCGGCAGTGGCGTACTGGCTTCCGCCCTGGCCATGGACAAATGGCGTACCAAGCTGGTCTGGCAGGCAGCAGGCATTCCCGTGCCCGAGTACATCCTCCTGGATGCCAATACGGATTACGCCGCCGTCGAAGCCCGGCTGGGGCTACCGATTTTCGTCAAACCGGCCAACGAGGGCTCCAGCATTGGCATCAGCAAGGTGAGCCAGCCTGGCGGGCTGGCTGCCGCCTATGCCGAGGCTGCCCGATACGATGATCTTGTCATTGCCGAACGATTCATCGACGCCGGCGAATACACCATCGGCATGCTCTCGCAAGGTGGCAGGCTTCGTGCCTTGCCGATGATCCAGATCATTCCGGCTGGCGAGTATTACGATTTCGACGCCAAATACCTGCGTGACGACACACAATATCGCTGCCCTTGCGATCTGCCCGAAGCACGGCAAAAAGAGCTGGGCGAACTGGCCCTGCGAGCCTTCTCGGTGCTGGGCGGGCGTGGCTGGGGGCGCGTGGATCTCATGCTCGACCGGCAGGGCAATCCCTACTTCCTTGAGGTCAACACGGCCCCGGGCATGACAGACCACTCGCTGGTTCCCATGGCCGCCCGCACTGCCGGTTTTGATTTCCCCACACTGGTTCTGCAGGTGCTCGAAGGGGCCTCACTTGCTTAAGCTGCCAAAACTGGCCGGCCCGCGTGCCCCAAAGCCGAAGGACGCCCCAGGCCGTCCAGAGCGTCGCCGGAAATCCCGCCCGGCCGTGGAAGGATTCTGGGACAAGCCGTCCCTGATGAACACGGTGGCAGACACCTTGCTGCTCTTCGGTGGGCTGGGCTTGGGCTATGCGCTGGTGCTCGCCCTGGTGCGTCTGCCTGTATTCCCGCTACATCGGGTCGTAGTCGCCACACCGCTCGACCAGGTCACGCGCACCCAGGTTGAATATGCCGTGCAGCATGCCCTGCGTGGCAATTTCTTCACGGTCAATCTCGATCAGGTACGCACCTCTTTCGAAAAACTGCCCTGGGTTCGTCGTGCCTCCGTGCGGCGACGCTGGCCCGATGGCCTCGATATCGAACTGGAAGAACATGTCGCCGTGGCCCGCTGGCAGAACAACGCCGGAGAAGCACGGCTGGTCAATCGCCAGGGCGAGGTATTCGCTGCGGCCCGGGCAGGCAGCCAGGACGCCTTGCCCCTGCTCGGTGGCCCGGAGGGCAGCGCGCCGCGCGTGCTGGCGGAATACCTGACGGCCAGCCAGATCGTCATGCCGCTGGGGAGAAAACTGCAGGCTGTTCTGCTCTCTCCCCGCGAAGCCTGGCAAATCCGCCTGGATGACGGATTGCTGCTCGAACTCGGACGCGACCAGAACACCCAGAACGTCCATGCGCTAGACGAGCGTCTGCAACGCTTCGCCGGGACCTACGACACCGTGAGAACACGCGTTCCTGCAAAAATTGCGGCCATCGACATGCGCTACCCCAATGGTTTCACCCTGCGTCTGGCCTCCGGCGAGGCAGGCCGCAAACATGAAAATCGCAACACAGCAAGATCGACAGTCAAGGGCAATACATGAGCAAGGAAAACAAGGAACTGATCGTCGGGCTCGACATCGGCACCTCCAAGATAGTCGCCATGGTCGCCGAACTGACCGATGAAGGACGTTTGTCCGTTCTCGGCATCGGCAGCCAGGAATCGAAGGGGCTCAGGAAGGGCGTCGTCGTCAACATCGAAGCAACGGTCAATGCCATTTCCCGCGCCATCCAGGAAGTCGAGCTGATGACCAATGCCAAGGTCACGAATGTCTATACCGGAATCGCGGGCAGCCACATCAAGAGCAAAGATTCCAACGGCATGGCCGTCGTGGCCGACAAGGAAGTGACCGACCTGGATGTCCGCCGGGCCATCGAAGCCGCCGAGGCCACGCCCATTTCGGCAGATGACAAGCTGCTGCACACACTGGTACAGGAATTCATCGTCGATGGACAGGATGGTGTCAAGGAACCGATCGGCATGGACGCCCGTCGTCTTGAGGTTCGCACCCACATCGTGACGGGTGCGGTGACTTCCGTGCAGAATATCGTCAAGTGCGTGCATCGCTGCGGCCTTGAAGTCGATGACCTGGTCTTGCAACCGCTGGCATCAGGTTACGCGGTACTGACCGATGACGAAAAGGAAGTCGGCGTCTGTCTGGTCGATATTGGCGGCGGCACGACCGACATCGCAATTTTTTCCCAGGGAGCCATCCGGCATACCGCCGTAATCCCCATCGCAGGCGATCAGATCACCAATGACATCGCCATCGCCTTGCGGACATCGACGCAGGATGCCGAGGAAATCAAGGTTCGCTATGGCGTCGCCCTGCAGCAGATGGCCGATAGTGAAGAGATGATCGAGGTTCCCGGCGTGGGTGACCGCCCATCCAGCAAGCTTTCGCGCCAGACACTCGCAAGCTTCATCCAGCCGCGTGTGGAAGAAATTTTCCAGAAAGTACAGGAAGAACTGAGAAAGAGCGGTTACGAGCGTCTGCTGCGCGCAGGCATCGTCCTGACAGGCGGGGCATCGGCCATGCCGGGGATGGTGCAGTTCGGCGAGGAAATTTTCCACAACACGGTCAAACAGGGCTTGCCCGTCTATGACGGCAACCTCAAGGAAATCGTGCGTAACCCGCGTTACTCGACTGCGGTGGGGCTGTTGCTGGAGGGGACGACACAAAAGAAACGGGGGCTCAAGGCGCAGGGCCCGAAAACAGTGGGGCAAATCTGGGCACGGATGCGTGCCTGGTTTGAACGGAATTTTTGAAACGGGACATTGAAACAGCATTCGCATCAGGCAGTCATCGCAAGAGCAACGGAAGAAGCAACAGGGTTTGTTCTCCCCTTCCGGTTCAGGCAATGAACAATTTTTAGTTTGGCTTAGTTATTTACCAGGAGACGAGCATGTTTGAAATCGTAGATAAGGAAGATCGTTCCACCATCATCAAGGTGATTGGTGTTGGTGGTGCAGGTGGCAACGCGGTCGACCACATGATCCGCCAGGGCGTCCAGGGCGTCGAATTCATCTGTGTCAACACGGATTCCCAGGCACTCAACCGTTCTCAGGCTCCAACCCGTCTGCAACTCGGCCCAGGCCTGGGTGCGGGCGGCAAGCCGGAAAAGGGACGTGATCTCGCCCAGCTGGAACGTGCACGAATCGCTGAAATGCTCAGCGGCGCGCACATGGTGTTCATCACCGCCGGGATGGGCGGCGGCACGGGCACGGGGGCAGCCCCCATCATCGCCGAAGTTGCACGCGAGCTGGGCATCCTGACCGTTGCCGTGGTCACCAAGCCTTTCGATTACGAAGGCCGCCGCATGTCGCTGGCCGAACAGGGTGTCATCGACCTGGCGATGAATGTCGATTCTCTGATCGTCATCCTCAACGAAAAACTCATGGAGGTTCTGGGCGACGAAGTCAGCATGATCGAAGCCTTCCAGGCAGCCGACAATGTGCTGAAGAACGCTGTTGGCGGCATTGCCGAAATCATCAACGTCCCCGGCATCGTCAATGTCGACTTCGAAGACGTCCGCACCGTCATGGGTGAAATGGGCAAGGCCATGATGGGCTCGGCCACTGCCGCAGGCGTCGATCGCGCCCGCATCGCGGCTGAACGCGCTGTCGCCAGCCCGCTGCTGGAGGGCATCGAACTGTCCGGTGCGCGGGGGGTGCTGGTCAACATCACGGCCAACCAGTCGCTGGGCCTCAAGGAAGTCAAGGAGGTCATGAACACCATCCGCAACTACGCTGCCCCCGATGCCGCCATTTTCTTTGGTGCGGTCTCCGAAGAAAGCATGGAAGACCAGCTGCGCGTCACCGTGGTAGCAACTGGCCTGGGTGCAGTGGCCAAGCGTCAGTCCAAACCGGAAATCAGCATGGTTCCCAGCCTGCGTACCGGGACGGACAATGGCATCTATGATGCGCCAGTCATGATGACCCAGGAAACCGACGGGCTCTCCTCCGTTTTCCAGTCCGGCCGCACCGCGCGTAATGCCACGGTCGACGAGATGCGAAGCAACGGCGTCGACAAATACGACATCCCGGCATTCCTTCGCAAACAGGCCGACTAAAACAGGGCCAGCGGGGGCGGCATGTTAAAATCCGCCCCCGACCAAATGTCGCAAATGCCACAAACGCCGCCCCATCCATCCTGCATCCATGCTCAAGCAACGCACCCTCAAGACACAGATACGCGCCACCGGCGTCGGCTTGCATAGCGGCAGCAAGGTGACGATCGTCCTGCGCCCTGCGGCCGTGGATACCGGCATCGTTTTTCGCCGGGTCGACCTGGCCGAACCGGTTGATCTGCGAGCCGACCCCTTGCTGGTCGGCGACACTCGCCTGGCTTCCTGCCTGGAATCCGGCGGAGCAAAAATCGCCACCATCGAACACCTGATGTCCGCCCTGGCAGGCCTGGGAATCGACAATCTTTATATCGATGTCGATGCGGCGGAATTACCCATCCTGGACGGCAGTGCCGCACCCTTTGTTTTCCTGCTGAAATCTGCCGGCATCGAAGAACAAAAAGCCCCCAAACGTTTTCTGCGCGTCAGAAAAACGGTGGAAGTGAAAGAAGGCGACAAGTGGGCGCGCCTCGATCCCTACGACGGTTTCCGGCTGGACTTCTCCATCGCCTTCAACCACCCGGCCGTCGCCCAGACCGGCGCGCGGGTGAGCATCGACTTTGCAGAAAACTCTTACGAACGCGAGGTGGCGCGAGCGCGCACCTTCGGCTTCACCCAGGATGTCGAATTCATGCGTGACCAGGGACTGGCCCTGGGCGGCAGCCTGGAAAATGCCATCGTACTGGACGAATACCGCGTCCTGAATGCTGACGGCCTGCGTTTTGCCGATGAGTTCGCCAAACACAAGCTGCTCGATGCCATCGGCGATCTCTACATCGTCGGCCGCCCCCTGCTGGCTGCTTTCTCCGCCCACAAATCCGGCCACGCGCTCAACAACCAGCTGCTGCGCGCCCTGCTGGCCGACGAAACAGCCTGGGAAATCGTCACCTTCGAGCGGGCCGACCAGGCTCCCTCGGCCGTGGCACGCCTCTACCCGCAGGCTGCCTGACCAGACGACCTGACCCTGCGATGCTGCTGCTTCGCGTCATCGGCCTGCTTGCTGCCTTTGCCATCGGCAGCGGCATACTGGCCTATCTCTTCACCGGGGATCGACGTTATCTTCGGCTCTCCGGCCGCATCGCGAAATACGCCGTCATCTTCGCCCTGATCCTGCTCATGCTGCTGACGGCAGAACGCCTGATCGTTCTGTAGGCCCGCCTTCAAAGCAGGGCTCAATTCTTCGGCCTGTTGCGGGCCACCAGCCCCTCCAGCGCGGTACGCAAAGGCCCTTCGGGCAGGGACGCGGTCAAGCGTCCAATGCTGGCACGCCCGGCATTCCCCAGGGATGCGGCACGGGGAGCCTGTTTTTGCTGCAGTGCAATATCCAGAGGTTGCACCCGGATACGGATTTCGGTAACCTGCTCGCCTTTCAAACGAAAGCCCTCACCGAGACTAGGTGCAATCTGGCGCAATTTGGCAGCCACCGCACCGTTCTCTGCATGAACGACCACCACGCCCTGTTTGAAATTCGCCACCCGGCTGCTTCTGGCAAGCATGGCAGGGACGGCATTTTCAAACAACCGCTGCAGCGTCTGTAAATGCCCGGCATGGGCCGACAGCCGCGCCATCGCCTCATCCGATTTCAGGTAATCCCCCAGGGTGCGCGCTCGCATGACGGTTCAAAGGAAAGGAACAACGTGCATATTATTCTCGTCTCCAGCCGCCTGGCAACGACCCGGAGCATCACGCTGGATGGACGCCACCTGCTGATGCTGGCGACCAGCTTTGTCTTTCTGGTACTTCTGACCTCCTCCCTGTTTTCCTGGCTTACTGTGCGCCACGCCGTCGAATGGCGTCTGCCTTTCGTTGAAGAAATGATGGGCATGCGAAAAACCGACGAAGCACGTCGCAGCAATGAATTTGTCCGTGAAAATCTCAATGCCATGGCAACCCGTCTGGGACAGCTGCAGGCGCAACTCATGCGCCTCGACCTGCTGGGCGAACGCCTCGCAGCCTCGGCTGGCATCCGTGCAGGCACGGGATACGCCGGCCCCGGGAAGGCAAACGACAAAATCCTCGACAAGGATGCGCGGGGCGGGCCGCTGGTACAGGCACGCCCCCTGACGCAGGCCGAACTACTCGAAGCACTCGATCAATTCTCCCGGCAGGTCGAATCACGCAGCGACGCCCTGGCCCTGATCGAATCGCAGCTCTTCGATGAGCGAATGCGAAAAAACCGTCTGCCGACCGCCCTGCCCGTCGCGGGGCAATGGAGCTCCAATTTTGGCTGGCGGATCGACCCCTTCACGGGAGAAAAAGCCCTGCACGAAGGCGTTGACTTCCCCGCCGAGACAGGAACACCGGTCAACGCCGCTGCAGGCGGTGTCATCCTGACTGCCGAAACCCATCCGGAATACGGCAACATGATCGAAATCGACCATGGCGACGGTCTGAGCACCCGTTACGCCCATCTTTCAAAAATGCTCGTCAAGCCTGGCATGCTGGTGCGCCGAAACCAGCCGATTGGCGAAATCGGCACGACAGGACGCTCGACCGGCCCCCATCTGCATTTCGAAGTTCGCCTGAACGGCTCGGCACAAAACCCGGGGCGTTTCCTGCAATACGCCAACGCCCGGAATCCACAGACGAGCCTGGCGGCACATCGCTAAAAACACGAAAGCGACGCTGCACGAGCAAACCTCGTCAGGCTGCTAGAATCATCGCTTTTCCCCGCCACGGGCATTTCGCATGATTTCCGGCATCCTCAAAAAAGTTTTCGGCAGCCGCAACGACCGGCTGGTGCGCCAATACGGCCAGACAGTCAAGAAGATCAACGCGCTCGAACCTGCCATGCAGGCCCTGACTGACGAGCAGCTGCAAGGCAAGACGGCAGAATTCCGCCAGCGGCTGGAAAAGGGCGAAACGCTCGACGCCTTGTTGCCGGAAGCCTTCGCCGTCGTACGCGAAGCCGGGCGGCGTGTGCTGGGCATGCGTCATTTCGATGTCCAGCTGATCGGCGGCATGGTGCAGCATTCGGGGAAAATCTCCGAAATGCGTACCGGCGAAGGCAAGACCCTCGTTGCCACGCTGGCCACCTACCTCAACGCCCTGCCCGGCAAGGGGGTGCATGTCATCACGGTCAACGACTACCTCGCCCGCCGGGATGCCGAGTGGATGGGGCGGCTTTATAACTGGCTGGGACTGTCCTGGGGCATCAATCTTTCACAGATGAGCCACGAGGAAAAGCAGACAGCTTATGCGGCAGACATCACCTACGGCACGAACAACGAATTCGGCTTCGACTACCTGCGCGACAACATGGTGTATTCCAGCGTGGAGCGGGTGCAACGCCAGCTCAATTTCGCCATCGTCGATGAAGTCGACTCCATCCTCATCGACGAAGCCCGCACTCCGCTGATTATTTCCGGCCAGGCCGAAGACCACACCGAACTCTACGTCCGGATGAACGCCGTCGCACCCTTGCTGACGGTCGGCAAGGCCGCTGAAAAAGAAGGAGATGCAGAAACCGGCGATTACACCGTCGACCTGAAAACCCATCAGGTATTGCTGACCGAAGCCGGTCACGAACACGCCGAAGAAATTCTCGCCCGCATGGGCATGCTGCCCGAAGGTAGCAGCCTGTACGAACCGGCCAACATCCTCCTGATCCACCACCTCTACGCGGCCTTGCGTGCCCACAACCTCTTCCACCGCGACCAGCAATATGTCGTTCAAAACGGCGAAGTCGTCATTGTCGACGAATTCACAGGCCGCCTGATGGTCGGCCGCCGCTGGTCGGACGGCCTGCATCAGGCTGTGGAAGCCAAGGAAGGGGTTGCTATCCAGCACGAAAACCAGACACTGGCCTCGATCACCTTCCAGAACTACTTCCGGATGTACAAAAAGCTGGCGGGCATGACAGGCACGGCGGATACCGAGGCTTACGAATTCCAGCAGATTTACGGCCTGGAAACCGTGGTCATCCCGACGCATCGCCCCATGGTGCGCGACGACCGCATGGACCAGATCTACCGGACTTCCACGGAAAAATACGCGGCCATCATCCACGACATCAGGGATTGCCAAAGCAGGGGCCAGCCGGTGCTGGCCGCCACGCCATCGATCGAAACGTCAGAGCTCGTCTCGAAGCTCCTCGACAAGGAAAAACTCGCGCATCAGGTTCTGAACGCCAAGCAGCATGCGAGCGAAGCCCAGATCGTCGCCCAGGCAGGGCGTCCGGGCATCATCACCATCGCCACCAACATGGCCGGGCGCGGCACGGACATCGTGCTGGGCGGCAATGTCGAAAGCCAGCGGACAGAAATCGAAAATGATGAAACCCTCTCCGCAGGCGAAAAGGAAAAACGCCTCGCTGCCTTGCGCGCCGACTGGGAAAAAATCCACCAGCAGGTGCTCGATGCCGGCGGCCTCCACATCATCGGTTCCGAGCGTCATGAATCTCGTCGTATCGACAACCAGCTGCGCGGCCGCGCCGGCCGTCAGGGCGACAAGGGCTCCTCGCGGTTTTATCTCTCGCTCGAAGACCCGCTGCTGAAAATTTTTGCAGGGGAGCGGCTCAACGCCATCATGGTGCGCCTCAAGATGCCCGAAGGCGAGGCCATCGAACACCCGCTGGTCACTCGCTCGCTCGAATCGGCCCAGCGCAAGGTCGAGCAGCGCAACTTCGACATCCGCAAACAGCTGCTCGAATATGACGATGTCTCCAACGACCAGCGCAAGGTCATCTACCAGCAGCGCAACGAACTGCTCGACAGCGAAGACATTGCCGAAACCATCACCGCCATGCGCCAGGGGGTGCTGCATGACACCTTCCGCAACCACATCCCCGCCGAGAGCGTTGAAGAACAATGGGATATTTCCGGGCTGGAAGCCTCCATCGCCGCAGAATGGCAGCTCAAACTACCGGTTGCCGAATGGGTAAAGAAGGAACCGGAAGTCGACGATGACGAATTGCTCAAACGCATCATCGCCGCCTCCGACACTGCCTACGCCGAAAAGGTCGCGACGGTAGACACCCAGGCCTGGCGCGGCTTTGAGCGCAGCATCATGCTGCAAAGCCTGGACACGCACTGGCGCGAACATCTGGCCGCCCTCGACCACCTTCGCCAGGGCATCCATCTGCGCGGCTACGCCCAGCAAAACCCCAAGCAGGAATACAAGCGCGAAGCTTTCGAACTGTTCGAATCCCTGCTGCAATCCGTGCGCGTCGAAGTCACCC